>NZ_JABWRG010000070.1:0-26758 GCF_014268825.1 Pseudomonas sp. SWRI51
CCGGCGATCCAACATGGGGCAGCAACCCTGGGGCTGCTACGCAGCCCTTTCGCGACACAAGGTCGCTCCTACACGGGGCGGTTTGGCTATGCTGGCTGGGGCACCTGGCCAAGCTCCAGCGTGCGCTCGAACAGCGGCGCCAAACCCTCTTGGTGCGTGACCCCCACCACCGTACAACCGGGTAGCGCGCGCCTGAGCATCTGCAGCAATGCCTTGGCGCTGGCCATGTCCAGCTGGCTGGTGGCTTCGTCCAGGTACAGCGTGTCGGGCCGGTACAACAAGGCCCGCGCCAGCCCCAGGCGCTGCTGCTCGCCGCCCGACAGCACCCGCTCCCACTCCTGCTCGTCATCCAGCCGCCGGCTCAACGCCGCCAGCCCGACCTTGCCCAAGGCATCCAGTAAGCTGGGCTCATCGAAACCCTCCAACTGCGGGTAAGCCAGCAAGCCGCGCAGGGTCATGCGCGGCAGATACGGCTTTTGCGGCAGCAACAAGCTGCGCCCGGCAGGCAACTGCCAGTCGCCCCGGCAATACGGCCACAAGCCCTGCAAGGTGCGCAGCAAGGTCGATTTGCCCAGCCCGCTGCGCCCGGCAAGGCGCAACCACTGCCCGGCTTGCGCCTGCAGGTGCACATCACCGAGCATCACACTGCCGTCTGGGCGGCACAGGGTCAGGCCCCGCGCGCACAGGCATTCACCCTGGGGCGCCGGCGCAACGCCTCGGCGGCTGGCGGCGATGGCCTGCTCGAACTGGTCGAGCCGCTCCAGCGCCGCACTCCAGCGCACCAGTTTGTTGTACAGCTTGATGAACCAGCTCAACGAATCATGCACCGCGTTGAACGCGCTGCGGATCTGCATCAGCCCGCCCAGGGTGATGGCCTTGGCCATGAACGCCGGCAAGGCCGCGAACACCGGGATGATCAGGCTAAGGCGCTGATAGGCCACGGTGAACAAACTCAAATCACGTTCGCGCCCCATCAGTTGCCGCCAGTTATGGGCAATGGCAGCAAACCGCTGGGCCAGTTGCTCGCGCTCCACCTGCTCACCCCGGTACAGGGCAATCTGCTCGGCATGGTCGCGCTTGCGCAGAAGGCTTGCGCGAAAATCCGCTTCGCGATGCTCGCGCTCGTAGTTCAGGCGGTGCAGCGGTTTGCCGATCAGGTGGGTCAGCACACTGCCCAGCAACGTATAGATGAGCACGATCCACACCAGATAGCCGTGCACGGTAAAACGCTCGCCAAACAGGCTGAAGGTCTGCACGCCCGAGAGGTTCCACAGAATCACCACGAAGGCGCCCACCTGGGCCAGGTTGATCACCAGCGACGCCACCAGCTCGATCGACAGGTCGACCATCACGTCGACATCCTGGGCGATGCGCTGGTCGGGGTTGTCCGGCTCGCCGTTGAGCCCCAGGCGATAGAACGCCTGGTCACTCAGCCAGGCATCGGTCAGCCGCCCGGTCATGGCCTGGCGCCAGCGCAGCACCAGGCCTTTGCGGATGTAATCGAGGAACACGATGATCAGCACGTACGCCCCCAGGTAGATCGCGTACTGGCCGACCAGCCCGTACAAGGCGCTGGTGTCGAACGCCGTCAGGGTGTCGTAGAACGTCTTGCTCCAACTGTTGATCAGCACGTTGATTTGCACCACCAGCAGGCCAAGGCCGATCACCGCAGCCAGCATCGCCCAGGCCGGCCATTGGCCACGGTCGCGCCAGAATGGCCGGCTCAGCCGGTAGAACCTGCGCAAGGTGTTCAACGCGCCTGCTCCAGCGCGCCAGCCGTGGGCAACAGGCGCAGTTGCACCTGGTTTTCAAGGGGGAACAAATGCCTGGCCTGCTGTTGCAGTTCAGGCACGGTCAACGCCTCGGGCAGTTGCGCCTGGGTTTTCAGATAGCGCGGGTCCTGCCAGCGGCGGTCGCTGAGGGCCAGGCGCTTGAACTGGGTCTGTGCGTCGTCACGGCGTTTGCTTTCCTGGCGCAGCAGCTCGCGGCGCTCGCCAGTGACCCAGGCCTGATCGACGTCGAGGCCGGCCAAGGTGCGCTGGGCCATGGCCCAGAGCTCATCGACCCGGGCCGGGTCGCAGGTGAAGGTCAGGCTGCTCTCGATACGCTGGGTATCGGGGTTCAGCTCGCTGTCAAAGCGCAGGCGATACACGCCCGACGCTTCACCGCGCAGTTGGGCTTTCAGGCGCTGGTTGGCCAGGTCGCGCAGCACCGCTACACGCACCGCCGCCTGCGGGCTCCAGGGCTGCGGGTGGTAGCTGCTGGCTTGCAGCACCGCGCGCGGCTCCAGGGCGATGGCAAGGTCGGCACGGCGCTGGCCTGGCTGCTGCAACACAGGCTGGCTGGCCACAGGCTCGGCGCGCCGAGGGATGGTCGCCAGCAGGCTGCGTACCATGGTTTCAAGCTGCTCAGCGGGCGCATCGGCCATCAGGTAGTAGGTGACCGGCGAGCCAGCCAGTTGCTGCCAGTCGGCGTTCAACTGCTCGACAGTCAATGCCTCGACCGCCTCGGCGGTTGGCGTCTGCCAATGGTCGGCGCCGTATTTCAGCTGGCGCAGGGCGGCCTCCTGACGGCTACGCACGTCGTCCGGGCGGCTGCGCAGGCGCTGTAAAAGCTCAGCACGGGATTCGCCGAACAGCACCGGGTCGATGCTCGCCGTCTGGCTGATGCGATAGCTTTGCAGCAAGGCCTGCAACTGCTCGGGCGGTGCGCCCAGGCTCAGTTGCAAGCGTTGCGGCTGGTGATCGAGGCTCAGGTTGGCGCGCTTGGCCTGGCGCCAGTTGGCCAAGGCCTGTGGGGCCATGCCCACCGCGCCGCTGCGCACGGCCAGTTGCGCGGCCATCTGCACCCGCCACACCGGTGCGCCGTCCAGGCGGTAGCCTGCGGACGACTCAGCCTGCAGCTGCACCTGGCCCTCGGCGCCGGGGCGCTTGAGCCACACCAGGCGGTCGCCGTTGCTCAGCCGCCACTGCTCGACCTGCTGATCGGGGTAGGTAGCACGCTCGACGACAGTGGCCGAAGCGGGCGCAGCGGGTAGCGTCAGCGCGGCGGCTGGCGCCGCAGGTGGGGCCTTGCGCACTGGCTCGGGCAGCCTGCTGGCGGCCAGCGCGGCCTGCTGCGCCTGGACCGCAGCGACGCTTGGCAGGGTGACTGCCGAGGTGCCCGGCGCACTGATTTGCAGTACCCGGTCCGGGCTGTTCAGCCACAACGCCAGGCGCTCGTTCAGATCGCGCAGCGCCACAGTGCGCAGCACCTTCTGGTAACGCCTGCCAACCGCGGCACGCTCGCTCACGGGGCGGTCCTGCACAGCGGCGTTGTTCAGTTGCTCGACCCACTGTTCAAACGTGCGCGGGGTCTGGTTGTTGACCGTTTTGGTAGCCAGGCGGGCGATGGCGGTACGCTCGCGCTTGTGGTCGGCTTTGCTGAAACCGTGCTGGCGCAGCCGCTCGATTTCGGTCAACAGGCCATGCAGCGCCTGTTCGTGGGCCTGGCCATCAACGCCAGCGGCAATGCCGAGCACCGTGGAATGCTCGCCGATCAGCGTTTTCTGCGCCGTCAGGCTGCGTACCCCGGCGCTGTGCGGCTGGCGGCGCAGGGTGTCGACCAGTGCGCTGAGCGTCATGCGGTCGATGAGCTTTTCGCGCAGCGCCGTGTAGGTGGTGCCGCGGCTATCCGGCTCGTGCAGGCGGAACAACAACGCTACTTGGTTGCTGCCCGACTGCGGGTCTTGCAGACGGAAGATTTTCAGTTTGTCGTCCAGCGGCAGTTCGCGCTGCGCGCGGCTTGGCACCGTGCCCGCCTGGGCCTTGCCGAACGCCTGCTCGATCTGCGCCTTGAGTTGCTGCGGGTCGAAGTCCCCCACCGCCGACAGCACCATGTTGTCAGGCAGGTACCAGCGCGACTGAAACGCTTTCAGGCGCTCAAGGCTGGCCGAGCGAATGGCCGCCTCGTTGCCGATGGTGCGGTGGCCGGGGTAGGCCGAGCCGACCCGCTGCGAGGCGGTACGCTGCTCGTTCATGCGCTGTGCGACACCCAGGCCGCCGCGCCATTCTTCGATGACAATGGGCCGCTCGCGCTCAAGGTCGGCGGCCGTGTAGTCGCCGGCGAACACCAGGTCGGCCAGCGCTTGCAAGGCCTGCGGCGCCTGGCGCACACCGGCGGGCGGGCCGATCAGGTACTGGGTGCGCTCGTAGCTGGTCATGGCATTGAAATGGCGCCCCTGCACCCAACCCAGCTCGCCCATGCGCTGGCGCAAGGTGTGCTCGCCCCCGGCGCGGCTGTGGAAGGCCAGGTGCTCGACCATGTGCGCCACGCCGACCTGGTCGTCTGCTTCGTCCACGGAACCGGCCTTGACCGTCAGGCGCAAGTCCAGACGGCCCGGCTGCGAGGTTTCGCGCACCAGGTGGTAGGCCAGGCCGTTGGGCAACTGGCCGTGGACTACCTGGCTGTCCCAGGGCAGCGAGGTGTCGATATCGGGAATCGACGTGCAGGCGCCGAGCAACAATGGGCCGAGCAGGCCCGCAATGAGCTTTTTCATCAGGGTATCCACGGTTTTATAGAGGGCAGGTCAGAAGCGGTAACCGACTTCCAGCCAATACTGGCGGCCGGTTTCGTAGCGCACGTTGGCTCTGCTGCCGGCACTGATGGTTTCGTTGATCTTGTCGGCGACGTTCTTCACATCCACCCCGACGAACACTGCCTGGTCCTTGCCGGTCGGCACTTCCCAGTCCACACGCATGTCCCAGGTGGCTGCGCCACCGACCTGCGCGGCCTCGTACACCGCCAGGGCCTCGCCGTCGATTTCAATTTCATCGCCGGTGTCGATGATCTGCTTGTACGGCCCGCGGTAGCGCAGGAAGTTGCTCCAGGTGATGTTCCACTGCGGGATCTCGGTGATCGAGGTCATGCGCAGGGTCCAGGGGCGGTTGAAGTTGTCAGGCGGCAGTTGCAGGTACGAGATGCGCTTGCCGTCGTAGATCACGTCACTGTCGTTGAACTCGTCGCGGTTGATGATCGAGTCATAACTGCGGTGCGAGTCCTCGCTGCGCATCCAGCCAAAGGCCCATTGCAAGCTGGTGCGGGTACCGGCCAGCTTGAGTTCGTCGCGGGGGGTGATGGTCAGGCTGACGTTGTCGCTCTCGCTGCTGCCCTGGTTGGTGTAGACGTAGTAGTTGGCGGTGTAGCCGTCGATCACCGGCCCCCCCACTACGTTACGGTAGGACTTCACTACCTTGTCGTGGCCAGCGCGGTGCACGTACTTGAGGCTGAAGTCGGTGTTCAGCCACAACTGGTTGAGGCCCACGGTCCATTCATCGTCATAGGGGATGTCCAGCGACGAAAAACGAACGTCGTTGGAGGTGGTCGACAAATAGGTCCAAGGGCCGGTCTGCGAGGCGCGACGATAACGTTTGTTCAACTGATCGCGGCCGTCGTCCAGGCGCATCTTGTAGAGGTTACGGCCGTAATAGCGGTTGGCGCCGAATACCAGCACCGTGCTGCGGTCGCCGAAGAAGTCGTAGTCACCGGCAAAACGCGGCGCCACGGTTTTCTTCTCCATGTAGTCGTCGCCCTCAAAACGCAGGCCCGGGCGCAGGCCGAGGTTGCCGAACTGCATGCTGTCCTGGATGTACAGCGCGTAGCGTTTCTCGTCCACCTCGATGCGGCCGGCGTTGTAGATGTTCTTCGCGTTGGCCCATTGGCGGGTGTTGTTGTTGGTGAGCAGCGCGCCTACCGAGCACAGCGGGTCGGAGCCGCAGTCGGTGCCGGTGTCGCGGGTCAGGGTGGTGACGCTGCTGGCCTCGTTTTCACGTGCCCAACTGGCGCGGGTGTAGCCCAGTTGCATGCCGGTGTTGAAGGTGTGGGTGCCGCCAGCGAACACGAACGTCTGCCAGACCGCATCGGCGGTATAGTCCAGGCGTTTCTGCTCCTGCTCGATGCTGCCGTAGGAACCTTCGGCGCTGCGCGGGGTGGACGAGGTAGTGACCCCCCAGTTCTTCACATCGGAGTAGTACCAGTTGATGTAGTCATCCGACTCGGCATCCCGCGAGCTTGAAAGCTCAGACACTGCCAGGGTGTGATTCCAGGTGGCGCTATCGGCCAGCCACGTGGCTTTGAGCGAGCCCTGGGTGCCGCCACTGCTGGTGGTGAACTCGGAGTTGCGGGTGTTCTCGCGAAAGTACAGGTCTTCACCCGGGGCATACAGGAACGAGGCGTCGAGGGTCAGGCGATCGTTGACGTTCCAGTAGGTCTTGACCATGTAGTTGTCGAGGCTGCGGGTCTGGTCCTTCTGATTTTCACCGTTGGCATTGCTGTAGCCATTGCTGTAGGCGCGCAGCGGGATCACCGAACGCTTCTGCGAAAAGCTGAAAATGGCCCCAAGGTCGTCGGTCAGGTGGCCTTCCAGGGTGCCGCGCAGGGTGGTCTTCTCGAAATCGGGCTGGTAGTTCTCGTTGGAGGCGTTTTCGAAGTTGTCCTGATCGCCTTCGGCGATGTGATATTTGGTCCACTCCGAGCGGGTCATGGAGTAGGAAATATTGCCGTGCATCTGCTGGGTTGGCCGACGGGTGATAGCGTCGACCACACCGCCGTTGAAGCCGCCGTAGCTGGCAGGCACGTTGCTGTCGTAGACCTTCACTTCCTGGAGCAGGTTGGCGTCCAGGGCGATGCCGTGGGAACGGCTGGGCGAGGAGTCGAACTGGCGTACGGCGTTGTAGTCATGGGCGCCGGGGTCAAGGTCATTGTTGATCGAGATGCCGTCGATCATGAAGTTGTTCTGGTAGTACTTGGCGCCGTTGATGCTGATGTCGGCGGGGGCGATCTCACCGGGAGTGTTGGAGCTCTGCTGGCTGGTACTGAACTGCACGCCGGGGTGCATCTGCAACAGGGTGGTGATGTCGCCGTTTGCTCCGGGGAACGCTTTGATCGCCCGGCTGCCGATGACGGTGGCACCCATGTAGCTGTTTTCGCTGGTGTCGCCGAGCACAACAGTGTTGTGCAGTTCGACGGCACCATCGCCGTCGCTGCGCAGCAGGCGGAAGGTGAACGTGCCCGCCTCGTAATCCCAAGTGATGCCGCTGCTTTGCAGCACACGTGACAGCGCGGCCTCGCTGGACAAGTTGCCGCTGATTGCAGTAGACACCAGGCCTTGCAAGAGGTCCGGGTCGACACTGACCTGCAGGCCACTCTGCTGGCCGAAGGTAATCAGTGCGGTGGCCAGGTCCTGGCTGGGAATGTTGAAACTGCGCACTTGGGCCAGAAGTGCTTGGTCTGCATCGGTCCGAGCGTATGCAGTGGGCACCGGCAACGCGCAGCAAAGCGCCAGCATGCTCAACCCGACAGCGTGCTTGACGCGCAGCGGCCATTCCCGCGCCTGGCGCGTCCTACGGCTTGTTGTATCAGTCATCCCACATCCCCGCCCCGGACAGTCGCCGGGCAGCAAAATTGAATACGAATCGCTATCAGTTATTGCGCGCGGGGGAGAAGACGGGGCAGTGCGAGGGTTTTTCAGAAAATTGTGAAAAAAACTTCAATGCGCGGGTTTACCGCAAGACTCGCGGCCTGGCGTAGGAGCGGCCTTGTGTCGCGAAAGGGGTGCGCAGCGCCCCCAGGGATGCGAGCTTCAAGCTGATAGAGCTGGGGCCGCTTTGCGGCCCTTTCGCGACGCAAGGCCGCTCCTACAGGCCGAGCGACTGCCGCAGGTCGTTCAAGGTTTGCTCAAGACCATCAGCCATGGCCCGTAGCTGCGCACTTCGCCACCGTGCGGGCGGATGACCGCGCGCAGCGCAGCCTCGGGCTTGCGCAGGTCGTACACGCCGGTCACCCGCTTGGTGCCCAGCGTGTCATCGCGCAGCAGCACCTCGGCGGGCAGGTAGTTGGCAAGCTCCTGCACCAGCTCGGCAATGGGCTGGTCATCGGCGATCAACTGGCCCTGGCGCCAGGGCGCAGCCTGCGATGGCGCAAAGCCACTGACGTGCGCCTGCCCATCGCGATAACGCAGGCGCTGGCCGGCGGTCAGGGCAGCGGCCAGCACCTGCGCCGAGTCCTCGACGCGCACCGACCCGTGCTGCACATCCACCCCTACCCGGCCTGGGCGCAGCACCACGTTGAAGGCCGTGCCAGTCACGGTCACCCGCACGCCATCGGCGCGTACATGGAAAGGCTTGGTTTTATCCGTCACCACTTCAAAAAACGCCTGCCCGGCCAACAGCCGCACATCGCGCTGGCTGGCGCTGTAATCCACGGCGATGGCGGTATCGCTGTCCATCTGCACCACGCTGCCATCGGCCAGGGTGACTTCGCGGGTCTCGCCTTGGGCGGTGCGGTAATCGGCTTCCAGGCGCAGGCTCAGCGACGGGGCCAGCGCCAGCATCAGGCACGCCGCCGCCGCAGCGCCCAGCCACCAGCGGCGCGGGGTTTTGCGCCGCACCGGCAACTGCACCACCTCGGCCGGGGTTGGCCAGCGCTCGGCCGTGGCCGGGGCCAACTGCCCGCTCAGACGCCACAGGCGCTCGGCTTTGCGGTACGCCTCGGCATGAGCCGGCTCACTGGCCAGCCACTGCTCGAACTGCTCGCGCAGGGCCTGGTCGTGGGGTGCCTGCTGCAAGCGCAGCAGCCAGTCCAGCGCCTGCTCGCGGCAGTTGGCGGTGAGGTCTGCTGACGTCATGGCCGGCAAGTCTCCTGGGGGCTCGGGGGCGCGAAGGGTCGCACAGAGTCGGCCCGTTGAGCAAAAGACGCAGCAGCCACGGCTTTTTTCACAAATCATCCTCCAACCGCTCCATACAGTGGCGCAAGGCGTCACGTACCAGCTGGTGAACGAGGCTTACCGAGATATCCAGGTGTGTCGCAACATGTTGCAGGGTGTAGCCGCCCAGGCGATGCATCTCGAAGGCGGTGCGAGTGCGCAACGGCAGTTCTTCAAGGGCCCGGCTGATGGCGCTGAGCTCGTTCTGCTGGCTCACCGTATGTTCGGGCGAGGCGGTGCTGGCCGGAAGCTCGGCGAGAATTTCCTCGCTGCCAGGCTGCGTTTTTTCGGTGGCGGTGCGGCGTGTGTGGTCGAGGGCCAGGTTGCGCACGATGCGGTACAGATAGCTGGCGGGGTGGCGGATGTCGGCTTGTAGCGCCTGGCCGCTGAAACGCAGCCAGGCTTCCTGAACCACATCCTCGGCGCGGGCGCGGCAGCCAACGATCGGCGCGGCGTAGTCGACCAGTGCCGGGCGGTGGGCCAGGTAGAGCTGCAGTTTATCGTCCGCCACAGTGTGGTATGCCAAGGATGTTTCAAGGCCGGCGATGTTACCTGCTGTCGAGAATCATTATCAATAGTGAAGTGTAAACACATCGCCCCGCGATGGCGTCGGCCCAGGCAATGGGGTTGTCCAAGCTAACGCCATCGCGGGGCAAGCCCGCTCCCACAAGTAGCAAGCCTGCTCCTCGCAACCCAATAGCCTGGCCTACAGCCTCACACTGGCAAAGGTCGACTCGTTGCGCGCCTGGCTGAGCGCGGCCATCGGCCCGCTGTGGGGCGACAGGGTCATGGCCTGCGGGATCGGCATCATCGCCACCTGCTGGGTGGTGTTGGAGCCAACACGCTCATCGCGCGGCGGAATACCAAAGTACTCGCGGTAGCACTTGGAGAAATGCGGCGTGGACACAAAGCCACACACCGAAGCCACCTCGATGATCGACATCGGCGTCTGCTTGAGCAACTGGCGGGCGCGGATCAGCCGCAGCTTCAGGTAGTAGCGCGATGGCGAACAATGCAGGTACTTCTGGAACAGTCGCTCAAGCTGGCGACGCGACACCGCCACGTACACCGCCAGTTCGTCGAGGTCGATCGGCTCTTCGAGGTTGGCCTCCATCAGCGCGACGATTTCCTGCAACTTCGGCTGGTTGGTGCCAAGCATGTGCTTGAGCGGCACGCGCTGGTGGTCCTGCTCGTTGCGGATACGCTCGTAGACGAACATCTCGGAGATCGCCGCCGACAGCTCACGGCCGTGATCACGGCTGATCAGGTGCAGCATCATGTCCAGCGGCGCCGTACCGCCGGAGCTGGTGAAGCGGTTGCGGTCCAGGGTGAACAGCCGGGTGCTCATGTTGACCCGTGGGTAGGCCTCCTGCATGGCGGCCAGGCATTCCCAGTGCACGCTGCAATCGAAGCCATCGAGCAGGCCGGCACAGGCCAGCGCCCAGCTGCCGGTGCACACCGCACCCAGGCGGCGCGACTGGCGGGCCTGGGCCTGCAGCCAGGTGACGTGTTCACGGGTGACGGTACGCTGGATGCCAACACCACCGCAGACGATCACGGTGTCGATGGGCGGGGCGCTGTGCATGGCGGCGTCGGGGGTGATTTGCAGGCCGTCACTGGCCCACACCTGGCCGCCGTCGACGGTAAGGGTATGCCAGCGGTACAGCTCGCGGCCGGAAAGCTGGTTGGCCATGCGCAGCGGTTCTACCGCCGAGGCCAGGGAAATAAGGGTGAAATTGTCCAGCAGGAGAAACCCGATGGATTGTGGAGCTGTGCGGTTCTGGGTTGGGGTCCCGGAGGTGTACGACGTCATCGTGGTTTCTCCTCACACTAATGCTGGGCGTGCCTCAGGCGGGCACCGTTTTATTGTTAGCGCCCCGGTTCTGATGCCGGGGCTTTGTCAATCACAACGCAAACGCCGTGCCTGAAATTGAACGGCTATCCGAAAAAACCCAAAAACGACCTCATGTGAGTGCCGTGTGGGGGCTTCTTCATGCGTTGTGAGTTTTCGCAAAGCGCCGGTCTAGCGCGTTTGCGTGTCAATGCTGAGCAGTTCGGTAGCACAAGTGGGAAGGTTGCCCAGAAGCGACAGACATTAGTGTCACCGACAATGCCGTGGTTGGTAACGACAACCGACAGCCGGTTGCGCCAGCCGCTGCGCCATAACACGGCACAACGGCCAGCGGCGGGCCAAAACGGCGCATCAGCACTCGATGACGCTGACCGCCAGGCCGCCGCGCGAGGTTTCCTTGTACTTGTCGTGCATGTCGGCGCCGGTGTCACGCATGGTGCGGATCACCTGGTCGAGGGAAATGAAGTGTTCGCCATCACCACGCAGGGCCATCTGCACAGCGTTGATTGCCTTCACGGCAGCAATCGCGTTGCGCTCGATGCATGGCACCTGGACCAACCCGCCGACCGGGTCGCAGGTAAGCCCAAGGTTATGCTCCAGGGCAATTTCGGCGGCGTTTTCAAGCTGTTCCGGGGTAGCGCCGAGCACTTCGGCAAGGCCCGCAGCGGCCATGGCGCACGCCGAACCCACCTCGCCCTGGCAACCGACTTCGGCACCGGAAATGGACGCATTCTTCTTGCACAGGATGCCCACGGCGGCTGCGGCCAGCAAAAAGTCGACGACGTTGCTGTCGTCCACCACATCGGAAAAACGCATGTAGTAGTGCAGCACCGCCGGGATGATGCCCGCCGCGCCATTGGTGGGTGCGGTGACCATGCGCCCGCCGGCGGCGTTTTCTTCGTTGACCGCCAAGGCGAACAAGTTGACCCATTCCATGGCACTCAAGGTCGAGCCGATCACATTGGGCTTGCCCAGCTCTTGCAGGCTGCGGTGCAGCTTGGCGGCACGGCGGCGCACATTGAGCCCGCCGGGCAGAATGCCTTCGTACTTGAGGCCGTTGCTCACGCACTCCTGCATGGCGTGCCAGAGCTTCACGAGGCCTGCGCGAATTTCGGCTTCGCTGCGCCAGACCTTCTCGTTGGCCATCATCAATTGCGACACGCTGAGGTCGTTTTGCTTGCACAACTGCAGCAGCTCGGCGGCGCTGTTGAAATCGTACGGCAGCACGGTCTGGTCGGCGTCCAGCACACCGCTGGCGGCCTGGGCTGCGTCCACCACAAAGCCACCGCCCACCGAGTAATAGGTGTCGCTGTGCAGCTCACCGCCCTCGCCTTCGGCCACCAGGGTCATGGCGTTGGGATGGTAGGGCAGGTTCTCTTCGAGCAGCAGCATGTCGCGGCGCCAGTCGAAGGCGATGGGCAGGCGGTTGTCGAGTTGCAGCACACCGGTTTCGCGCAGGTCGGCAATGCGTGGGGTGATCTGCGTGGGGTCGATGGCGTCTGGCCATTCGCCCATCAGCCCCATGATCGTGGCGTTGTCGGTGCCGTGGCCAACACCGGTCGCCGACAGCGAGCCATACAGCCTGACTTCGATGCGCCGCACCTGCTCCAGCTGGCCGCGTTCGCGCAGCCCTTGGACGAACAGCGCGGCGGCGCGCATGGGGCCGACGGTGTGTGAGCTGGAAGGCCCGACACCGATCTTGAACAGGTCGAACACGCTGATGGCCATTGTTGCAGCACCTCTTGATGGGCTTGTCTGGGCACGCCATGCGACACCTTGCGCAACTGCTAGGCTGAATCGTCGAGCGGCCTTAGGAATGCTCGCATCATCGGGCTTTTGCCCTACCCCTCGCCGTCTGCAACCGACGTACTTTTGTCCGGCAGCGCCGCTGCTGATCCGCTGTCGTTTGCGCCGCTTTCCCATGGCCGGGCGACGCAAAAACGGGGGCGTGGGGGTGGAATCACCCAGTTGCGACATCGCCCGTACTGGATGCGACCCGTCCTGTACTGGATACGACTCCACCAGTAGGCGATTGCCGAACGCTGGAGGATTATCAAAACCGACTCGTATTGCACGGCCTCGCAACCTGCCCTCTGCAGGCCTGGCTAATCGACACCCTGACCGGCGTCGATAGCCCCCGCGAACCCGAAGATAAAATCACAGGAGTCCACCTATGAAATGTTCACCCTCGCTGTTGCTGGTCGCGATGTTGTCCACCCCTCTGCTGGCCCAGGCTGCAGAGCCTGAGCAGTGCCAGACGGTACGCTTCTCCGATGTCGGCTGGACTGACATCACGGTCACCACCGCCACCACCAGCGTTGTGCTCGAAGCGCTGGGCTACAAGACCCACACCACGATGATCTCGGTGCCGGTGACCTACAAGTCGCTGGCCAACGGCAAGGACCTCGACGTGTTCCTCGGCAACTGGATGCCGACCATGGAGAACGACATCAAGCAGTACCGCGACGCAGGTACGGTCGACACCGTGCGCGCCAACCTGGAGAACGCCAAGTACACCCTGGCGGTGCCCCAGGCGCTGTACGACAAAGGTCTGAAGGAATTCTCCGACATCCCGAAATTCAAGCAGGAGCTGGGCGGCAAGATTTACGGCATCGAACCCGGCAACGACGGCAACCGCACCATCCAGAGCATGATCGACAAGAACGCCTTCGGCCTCAAAGACGCCGGTTTCAAGATCGTGCAGTCCAGCGAAGCGGGCATGCTTTCGCAGGTCGACCGCTCGCAGAAGCGCGGTGAAGCGGTGGTGTTCCTGGGCTGGGAACCGCACCCGATGAACACCCGTTTCAAGATGCAGTACCTCACCGGCGGGGACGAGTTCTTCGGCCCCGACTTCGGCAAGGCCACCGTGCTGACCAACACCCGCAAGGGCTATGTGCAGGAATGCAGCAACGTCGGCCAACTGCTGAAGAACCTGGTGTTCGAACTCAAGGATGAAAGCACCATGATGGGCTATGTCCTGGACGACAAGATGAAGCCCGACGCGGCCGCGAAGAAGTGGCTCAAGGACAACCCCGGCAAGCTCGATACCTGGCTCGCTGGCGTGACGACCGTGGATGGCAAGCCTGGCCTGGAGGCGGCCAAGGCAAAGCTTGCGCAATAACACTACGCAGTAGCGCTATCTCGGGGCGGGACCGTGCCGCCCCGGACTGATTTCAATCTTTGCAGGTGGAAGCTCGCTATCATGCTGATCGAACAAAAAATACCGCTGGGGCAGTACATGGCCTCATTCGTCGAATGGTTGACCCAGAATGGCGCCAATTACTTCGACGCTATCGCTCAGGGCCTGGAGTTCATGATCCATGGCGTCACCAGCGCCCTGACCTGGTTCAACCCACTCGTGCTCATCGCGCTGTTTGCCGCCCTGGCGCACCTGATCCAGCGTAAATGGTCGCTGACCGCCTTCGTTGCGTTTTCGTTCCTGCTGATCCTCAACCTGGGTTACTGGCAGGAAACCATGGAAACCCTGGCGCAGGTTTCCTTCGCCACCGTGGTCTGCGTGGCCTTTGGCGTGCCGCTGGGCATCCTCGCCGCGCACAAACCGATGTTCTACACAGGCCTGCGCCCGGTCCTCGACCTGATGCAGACCGTTCCTACATTCGTCTACCTCATCCCTACGCTGACCCTGTTCGGTCTCGGCGTGGTGCCGGGGCTGATCTCGACGGTGGTGTTCGCCATCGCCGCGCCGATCCGCCTTACCTACCTGGGCATCTGCGACGTGCCGCAAGAACTGATGGACGCCGGCAAGGCGTTTGGTTGCTCGCGCCGCCAACTGCTGACCCGCATCGAACTGCCCCACGCCATGCCGAGCATCGCTGCCGGCGTGACGCAATGCATCATGCTGTCGCTGTCGATGGTGGTGATCGCCGCCCTGGTGGGCGCCGATGGCCTGGGCAAACCTGTGGTCAACGCACTGAACACCGCTGATATCTCGCTTGGCTTCGAAGCTGGCCTGGCCATCGTTCTGCTGGCAATCATGCTCGACCGTATCTGCAAGCAACCGGAGCTGCCGGCAAGGGGTGAGGCATGAGCATCATTCGTTTCGAAGACGTCGACGTCATTTTCTCCAACAAACCGCGCGAGGCGCTGCAACTGCTGGACGAGGGCAAGACCCGCGAGCAGATACTCAAGCAGACCGGCCTGGTGGTGGGGGTCGAAAAGGCCAACCTGGACATCAACAAGGGCGAGATCTGCGTGCTCATGGGGTTGTCCGGCTCGGGCAAGTCGAGCCTGCTGCGCTGCATCAACGGCTTGAACACGGTCAGCCGCGGCAAGCTGTTCGTCGAGCATGAAAACAAGCACATCGACATCGCCCACTGCACCCCGGCGGAGCTGAAGATGATGCGCACCAAGCGCATCGCCATGGTATTCCAGAAGTTCGCCCTGATGCCTTGGCTGACGGTGCGCGAGAACATCAGCTTTGGCCTGGAAATGCAGGGCCGCCCCGAGAAGGAGCGGCGCAAGCTGGTGGACGAGAAGCTTGAGCTGGTGGGCCTGACCCAATGGCGCAATAAAAAGCCCGACGAACTGTCGGGCGGCATGCAGCAGCGCGTGGGCCTGGCCCGTGCCTTGGCGATGGACGCCGATATTCTGCTGATGGACGAGCCGTTCTCGGCGCTCGACCCGTTGATCCGCCAGGGTTTGCAGGACGAGCTGCTGGAGCTGCAACACAAGCTGAACAAGACCATCGTGTTCGTCAGCCACGACCTGGACGAGGCGCTCAAGCTGGGCACGCGCATCGCCATCATGAAGGACGGGCGGATCATTCAGTACAGCAAGCCCGAAGAGATCGTGCTTAACCCGGCCGATGAATATGTGCGCACGTTCGTGGCCCACACCAACCCACTCAATGTGCTGTGCGGGCGCAGCCTGATGCGCACGCTGGACCAGTGCAAGCGGGTCAACGGTTCGGTGTGCCTGGACCCAGGCGGCGACTCGTGGCTCGACCTTGGCGAGGGCAACTCGATCACTCGCGCCCGCCAGGGGCAGAACGGCCTGGACATGCAGAACTGGGCGCCTGGCCAGTCGGTGGAAGGGCTTGGCCGCAGGCCGACGCTGGTCCACGCCGACATCGGCATGCGCGAAGCACTGCAGATCCGTTACCACACCGGCAACAAGCTGGTGCTGCAGGAAAACGACAAGGTGGTGGGGATTCTGGGGGATACCGAGCTGTACCACGCACTGCTCGGCAAGAATCACGGCTAGACAATTGGGGCCGCTATGCGGCCCATCGCGACACGAGGCCGCTCCTACACAGGAAACGCGTATCCAGGTGTAGGAGCGGCCTTGTGTCGCGAATGGAGGGCAAAGCCCTCCCAGCAAGCTATCAGCGCACGACAATCCCGCGCGATGCCATATAAGCCTTGGCCTCTGGCACCGTGTACTCGCCGAAGTGGAAGATGCTCGCCGCCAACACCGCGCTGGCATGCCCTTGCAGAATGCCATCGGCCAAATGCTGCAGGTTGCCAACGCCGCCCGAAGCAATCACCGGAATGCCCAGCGCATCGCTGATGGCACGGGTTACGCCCAGGTCGAAGCCATTTTTCATGCCGTCCTGGTCCATGCTGGTCAGAAGGATCTCACCGGCACCCAGGCCCTCCATCTTCTTTGCCCACTCCACCGCATCCAGCCCGGTAGGCTTGCGCCCGCCATGGGTGAAAATTTCCCAGCGCGGCGTTTCACCGGGGCCGGAAACCTTCTTGGCGTCGATGGCAACCACAATGCACTGCGAGCCAAAACGGTCAGCCGCCTCGCCGACGAACTCCGGGTTGAACACCGCGGCAGTGTTGATCGACACCTTGTCGGCGCCGGCATTGAGCAGGTTGCGGATGTCCTGCACGGTGCGCACGCCACCGCCGACGGTCAGCGGGATGAACACCTGGCTGGCCATGCGCTCGACAGTATGCAGCGTAGTGTCCCGGCCATCGACGCTGGCGGTGATGTCGAGGAAGGTGATCTCGTCGGCGCCCTGCTCGTTGTAGCGACGGGCGATTTCCACCGGGTCACCGGCATCGCGGATGTTCTCGAACTTGACGCCCTTGACCACCCGGCCGTTATCCACGTCCAGGCAAGGGATGATGCGCTTGGCCAGTGCCATGGTCGTTCCTCAGCCTTGGTAGTTGTCGCAGAAGGCCTGGGCCTCGGCGACGTCGAGGGTGCCTTCGTAGATGGCACGGCCAGTGATGGCGCCGACGATGCCTGGCGCCTTGGCGTCCAGCAGGGCCTTGATGTCACCCAGGTTGTGGATGCCGCCCGAGGCGATCACCGGGATGCGCGTGGCTTCGGCCAGGGCCTTGGTGAAGGGCACGTTGCAGCCCTGCATCATGCCGTCCTTGGCGATGTCGGTGTAGACGATCGCCGAAACGCCATCAGCCTCGAAACGCTTGGCCAGGTCGATAACCTGAACGCTGCTGACTTCAGCCCAGCCGTCGGTGGCAACGAAACCGTCCTTGGCATCCAGGCCGACGATGACCTTGCCTGGGAACGCCTTGCAGGCCTCGGCAACGAACTCAGGCTGCTTGACCGCCTTGGTGCCGATGATCACGTAGCTGACGCCGGCCTTGACGTAGTGCTCGATGGTTTCCAGCGAGCGGATGCCGCCGCCGATCTGGATCGGCAGGGTCGGGTAGCGCTTGGCGATGGCGGTGACCACTTCGCCGTTGACCGGCTGGCCTTCGAAGGCGCCGTTCAGGTCGACCAGGTGCAGGCGGCGGCAGCCACCTTCGACCCACTTGGCGGCCATGCTCACCGGGTCATCGGAAAATACCGTGGAGTCTTCCATGCGGCCCTGGCGCAGACGCACGCAGGCGCCGTCCTTCAGATCGATAGCGGGAATAATCAGCATGTTGGCAACCTGTCCAATTCGTTGAGTTCAGGGCTTTTCGAGTGACCACAAGTCGCTTTCGATACTCTCGAAGCGTTCCTTGAGGTGCAGTTGAACATCGGCAATCGCCCTGTTGTAGTAATGGGGTGCAATTTCCTTGCTGAACAGGTCGAGCACCTCGGCCACCTCGAACGACCCCAGCTGCAGCTCGAAACGGTCTTCGAGAAAGCGCTTGAGCACATCGAGCGCTTCGCGCTCCTGCTCGGGGGCCAGGGTGATGACGGGGGCCTTGGTTTTCGACCGGCTCATTTACCAGCGCCCGTCCCAGGCGACGAAGTTCTGCAGCAGCTGCAGGCCATGGGTATGGCTTTTCTCCGGGTGGAACTGCACGGCAAAGCGCGAACCGTCGGCCAGCGCTGCGGCAAAGTCGTTGCCGTAGTGGCCACGACCGACCACCTGGCCAGGCTTGCCGGCATTGATGTAGTAGCTGTGCAC
Organism: Pseudomonas sp. SWRI51; assembly: GCF_014268825.1. Taxonomy (NCBI): domain Bacteria; kingdom Pseudomonadati; phylum Pseudomonadota; class Gammaproteobacteria; order Pseudomonadales; family Pseudomonadaceae; genus Pseudomonas; species Pseudomonas sp. SWRI51. Next base: position 17,929 of record NZ_JABWRG010000070.1, read on the forward strand.
GAAATAGAAACGCGCGCGGTCGGGGATGTCGTGCCACAGCGGGTGGTCGATGCTCTGGCTGACTTCGTTCCAGCCCATGTGCGGCACCTTCAGGTGCTCGCCGTCTTCTTGCAGGCCTTTGCCGAAGAAGCGCACCTGGCCTGGGAACAGGCCAATGCAGTCAACGCCGTTGTTTTCTTCGCTGTGCTCGAGCAGCGCCTGCATGCCGACGCAGATGCCGAGGAAGGGGCGGTCCTGGCTGACCTCACGCACCAGGCTGTCGAAGCCCAGGCGGCGGATCTCGGCCATGCAGTCGCGGATCGCGCCAACGCCTGGGAACACCACGCGGTCGGCCTCGCGAATGACAGCGGCATCGCTGGTCACCAGCACCTTGCCGGCGCCAACGTGCTCAAGCGCCTTGGCCACCGAGTGCAGGTTGCCCATGCCATAGTCGATTACCGCTACGGTCTGCATTTACAGGCACCCTTTGGTCGACGGCATTTGCCCGGCCATGCGCGCATCCTGCTCGACAGCCATGCGCAGGGCGCGGCCGAAGGCTTTGAACACGGTTTCGATCTGGTGGTGGGTGTTGTGGCCACGCAAGTTGTCGATGTGCAGGGTCACCAGGGCGTGGTTGACGAAGCCCTGGAAGAATTCCTGGAACAGGTCGACGTCGAAGCCGCCGACGCTGGCACGGGTATACGGCACATGCATCTGCAGACCTGGGCGCCCAGAGAAGTCGATTACCACGCGCGACAGGGCTTCATCCAGCGGCACGTAGGCGTGGCCGTAGCGGAAGATGCCTTTTTTGTCGCCGATGGCCTGGGCGAATGCCTGGCCCAGGGTGATGCCGACGTCTTCGACCGTATGGTGATCGTCGATATGCAGGTCGCCCTTGCACTCGATATCCAGGTCGATCAGGCCGTGGCGGGCGATCTGGTCCAGCATGTGTTCAAGGAAAGGCACGCCGATATCGAATCGGGCCTTGCCGCTGCCATCGAGGTTGATCGAGCACTTGACCTGGGTTTCCAGGGTATTGCGCTCGACGGAAGCCTTACGTTCGACCATCACCAGCTCCGCTAAATCATTGGGCGAAAAGGGCTGCATTATAGGCCCAGAACGCGCCCGCTTGAAACGCGGATGACATATGGCAACGTGAGTAATTACGGGGGCTGGAGGGGTCTACAGGTCTATACAAGTGGGGGCGGCATCGAGGGAGCGGGCCTGGCGGCCGTATCGATGCGGCTTAACGCGGCCAGCGTGGGAGCGGCCTTGTGCCGCGATGGGGGCGCAAAGCGCCCCCAAGGCTTGCATCAATGGAACAACACCGCCGTCTTCTGCAGGGTAATCCAAACGCCCCAGGCCAGCGGAATCACCACCACAGCCCAGGCCAACACCACCAACGGCAGGCTGCCAGGCGCCGCTTTCCACTCCAGCGAACGCGCACCGTCAGCGCCCTTGTCGTGGCTCAGGGCGCGCTCGGCAGCAAGCTCGGCGTCGGTCATGAAGTGCTTGTCGGCCACCGGACGCACCAGCATGTTGCAGATAAAGCCCAGCGCCAGCAGGCCTGCCAGGATATACAGCGTCATGTCGTAAGCCGCAGCCCGCTCCACACCCGCTTTGAGCTGCGCTTCACGCAGGTAGGTGATCAACAGCGGGCCAAACACACCCGCAGCGGCCCAGGCAGTCAGCAAGCGGCCGTGAATGGCGCCGACCATCTGCGTGCCGAACAGGTCGGCCAGGTACGCCGGCACAGTGGCAAAGCCACCGCCGTACATCGACAGGATGATGCAGAACGCCGCCACGAACAGCGCCACGTTGCCGATATGGCCCATGTTCGGCACCAGACTATAAAGGCCCACGCCCAGCGCAAAGAAGGCAAAGTAGGTGTTCTTGCGGCCGATGTAGTCCGAGAACGAGGCCCAGAAGAAGCGCCCGCCAATGTTGAACAGGCTCAGCAGGCCGGTGAAGCCTGCGGCAATGGCGGCAATCTGCGCCAGTTGCGCGGTGTTCAACTGGCTGAAGGTCAGCTCGTTGCCCAACAGCTTGCCGGCGAACACTTCCTGCAACAGCGGCGAAGCCATGCCCAGAATGCCGATACCGGCCGATACGTTCAGGCACAGCACCAGCCACACCAGGGCGAACTGCGGGGTCTTCCAGGCAACACTGACGTGCACGTGGCGGTCAGTGACCATGGCGCTGCTCTTCTTCGCCGGCGGGGTCCAGCCTTCAGGCTTCCAGCCGGTCGGCGGCACGCGGTAGGTCAAGGCACCGGCAGTCATGAACACGAAGTAGATCGCCGCCATGGCGATGAAGCTCTGCCACACACCCACTTCAGTGGCGCTGCCGAAATGGCCCATCAATGCAGTGGCCAGAGGAGCGCCCACCATGGCACCTCCACCGAAGCCCATGATTGCCATGCCGGTCGCCATGCCGCGCTTGTCCGGGAACCACTTGATCAGGGTCGAAACCGGCGAGATATAGCCCAGGCCCAGGCCGATACCACCGATCACACCCGAACCCAGCCACATCAGCCACAGCTGATGGGTCTTGACGCCAATCGCCGAGATCAGCAGGCCGCCGCACCAGCACAGCGCCGATACCAGGCCGGCCTTGCGTGGGCCTGCATGTTCCAGCCAGCCACCGAGCACCGCAGCCGAACAGCCCAGGAAGACGAAGAACAGGGCGTAGGTCCAGGTAAGCATGGAAATCGGCCAGTCACACTCGGCGCTGAACAGGCGGGCGATGTAGCTCATATCTACGGCGCATTCCACAGGCGCGGTGACGCCCAGGGCTTGCGACAGCGGCAGCCAGAACACCGAAAAACCGTAGGCCATGCCGATGCACAGGTGAATGGCCAGGGCTGCCGGTGGCACCAGCCAACGGTTGAAGCCCGGGCGGGCGATGATGCGCTCCTTCGTCAGGAAGCCGGGCTTGGCTCCTGGCGTGATACTGCTGTTCATGGGTTGTTCCTTATTGGTGGCGGGCTTTTGCTTGCAGACTGGCTGCCCGGCTCTGAATGGCTGCACGCAAGGCAGCCCGGCCGCTGTGGCGATCATCCGCGACAATGGGTCGCGGCCCGCAAGCGGGCGCAAGAGTACCAGCACCCTGTGCAATGAAAGCAATCTGATATCGTTATTTTTTCTCAAGCTGAATCGGTAATTCGCGGAATACGGGCGCCAAAGCCGACAGAAGGAACCCCTGCCTCACATACTGTCGAACTCTCGGACACGCAGAGCCAGCCATCACGGCGCTATACTCGCCGCAGAATTCATTTATCGGACTACAAGGACTCGCCCATGAAAGCGTTCGGCAAAATCCTGGGGCTGGGGCTTCTCGGGTTGTTGCTGATCATCGTGGCGCTGGGCTTCGCCCTGACGCACCTCTTCGATCCCAACGACTACAAAGACGAAATCCGCCAGCTGGCACGCGACAAGGGCCACGTTGAACTGACCCTCAACGGCGACATCGGCTGGAGCCTGTTCCCATGGCTGGGCCTTGAGCTGCACGACGCCAGCATCGCCACGCTGAACAACCCAAAAGTGCCATTTGCCGACCTGCAGATGCTCGGCCTGTCGGTGCGTGTGCTGCCGCTGCTGCGCCGCGAAGTGCAGATGAGCGATGTGCGCGTCGAGGGCCTTAACCTCACCCTTACCCGTGATGCTTCCGGCCACGGCAACTGGGAAGACATCGGCAAGCCGCTACCCGGCCCGAACGTAGCCAACGCGCCCCCGGCAGGTACGCCGGGTGAGCCTGTAGACAAGGCCCCGAGCAAGCCTGAAGGCAGCGAGCGCTCGGTCAAGCTGGACATCGACAGCCTCACCGTGAACAACGCGCGGGTGCTGTACACCGACGAAAAAACCGCGCAAAGCTACACCGCCGAGAGCATTCAGCTGAGCACCGGCGCCGTGCATGAAGGGGTGAACATCCCGCTCAAGGCCAGCGCGTTCATCAGCGCCAGCCAGCCGAACATGAAGGCACGCACCGAGCTGACCGGCGAGCTGCGTTTCGACCGCAAGCTCAAGCGCTACAACCTCGAAGACATGCGCCTGTCGGGCGAAACCTCGGGCGAACCGCTGGCCGGCAAGACCGTCACCTACGCAGCCCAAGGCCAGGTGCTGGTAGACCTGGCAGCCAATGTCGCCTCGTGGAGCAGCCTGAAGGTCTCGGCCAACCAGCTGCGCGCCCTGGGTGAGCTGAACCTGCGTGACCTGGACAAGCAACCGCAGCTCAGCGGCGCACTGTCTATCGCCCAGTTCGACCTGCGCACCTTCCTCGAAGGCGTTGGCCAGCCGCTGCCGGCCACCGCCGATGCCAACGTGTTCAAAAAGCTCGAGCTGGTCACCCGCCTTGAAGGCACGCCCAATAGCCTGGCGCTGGAAGACCTGGCAGTGAAACTGGACGACAGCAGCTTCAGCGGCCGCGTGGCCGTGGCCGACTTCGCCAAGCAAGCCTTGCGAGTCAGCCTCAAAGCCGACACGTTCGACGCCGATCGCTACCTGCCGGCCAAAAGCGACCAGGCCAAGGGCGCCACCGCGGCGCGCCAGGCCGAAGTGCAGCAACAAGAGGCTGCCGTCGCCGGTGCCGGCACCACGCAACTGCCGGATGCCCCCACCAAGCAAGCCTGGAGCACCGACAAGCTGCTGCCAGTCGAACGCCTGCGCACCCTCGACCTGCAGGCCGAGCTGGCGTTCGGCGCCCTGGTGCTGGACAAGCTGCCAATCAGCGACGCGCAGCTCAGCGCCACCGGCCAGAACGGCCTTCTGGCCCTGAAAACCTTGCGCGGGGGCCTGTACAACGGCACCTTCGAAGCCAAGGGCACGGTCGATGTACGCCCAGCAGTCCCGCAAATTGGGGTGAATACCAAGATCAACCGCGTGCCGGTGGAGCACATCATCAAGCGCGACGGCCCGGACAAAACGCCACCGGTCAAAGGCCTGCTGACCTTGAGCAGCGACCTCACCGCCACCGGCAACAGCCAGAAGGCGCTGGTCGACACCCTCAACGGCACCGCCAGCTTTACCATCAACGACGGCGTGCTGGTCAATGCCAACCTTGAACAGCAACTGTGCCAGGCCATCGCCACCCTCAACCGCAAGCAACTCAGCGGTGAGCAGCGCGGCAAGGACACGCCGTTCCAGGAGCTGCGCGGCAGCCTGGTGATCCGCAATGGCGTTGCCAGCAACCCTGACCTCAAGGCCCGTATCCCGGGCCTTACCGTCAACGGTAATGGCGACCTCGACCTGCGCGTGCTGGGCATGGACTACAACGTCGGCATCGTCGTCGAAGGCGACCAACGCGCCATGCCCGACCCGGCCTGCCAGGTCAACGAGCGCTATGTCGGCGTGGAAGTGCCGCTGCGCTGCCGTGGCCCGCTGGAGCTTGGCGCCAAGGCCTGCCGCCTGGACAAGGACGGCCTGGGCAAAGTGGCCGCCACCCTTGCCGGCAACCGCCTCAAAGACAAGATCGACGAAAAGCTTGAAGAGAAGCTCGGAGACAAAGTGAGCCCGGAACTTAAAGATGCGCTCAAGGGGCTGTTCAAACGATGAGCCCCGAGCAGTTCTCCAGCGCAGTGCTGGAGTGGTACGACCAGCACGGCCGCCACGACCTGCCCTGGCAACAGGGCATCACCCCGTATCGGGTGTGGGTGTCGGAAATCATGCTGCAACAGACCCAGGTGAGCACCGTGCTCAACTACTTCGACCGCTTCATGCAGGCCCTGCCCACCGTGCAGGCCCTGGCGGCGGCGCCAGAAGACGAAGTGCTGCACCTGTGGACCGGGCTTGGCTACTACACCCGCGCGCGCAACCTGCAAAAGGCTGCGCAGATCGTGGTGGCCCAGCATGGCGGTGAGTTTCCGCGCAGTGTCGAGCAGTTGACCGAACTGCCCGGCATCGGCCGCTCGACTGCCGGCGCCATTGCCAGCATCAGCATGGGCCTGCGCGCGCCGATTCTGGACGGCAACGTCAAGCGCGTACTGGCCCGCTTCACCGCCCAGGCCGGCTACCCCGGCGAGCCGAAGGTGGCCAACCAGTTGTGGGCCTTCGCCGAACGGGTGACGCCGATGACGCGGGTCAACCACTTCACCCAGGCAATGATGGATATGGGCGCGACGCTGTGCACGCGCAGCAAGCCCAGTTGCCTGATCTGCCCGTTGCAGCGCGGCTGCGAGGCGCACCTGCACGGCGAGGAGACCCGCTACCCCGAGCCCAAGCCGCGCAAGGCCCTGCCCCAACGCAAGACGCTGATGCCGCTGCTGAGCAACCATGAAGGCGCCATTCTGCTGTACCGCCGGCCCTCCAGCGGGCTGTGGGGCGGTTTGTGGAGCCTGCCGGAGCTAGACAGCCTGGAGCAGCTCGACGACCTTGCCTACCAGCACGGGCTGCGCCTGGCCGAACGCCGCTCGCTGCCGGGGCTGACCCACACCTTCAGCCATTTCCAGCTGGCCATCGAGCCGTGGCTGGTGCGCGCCGAGCCGCTCGGGGCGCACGTGGCCGAGGCCGACTGGCTCTGGTATAACCTCGCCACCCCACCGCGCCTGGGCCTCGCCGCCCCGGTCAAGAAGCTGCTGCAGCGCGCGGCCGACGAATTGAATGCAGGAGAACCCTCATGACCCGCACCGTGAAGTGCCGCAAGTACAACGAAGAACTGCCAGGCCTGGAGCGCCCGCCGTACCCAGGCGCCAAGGGCCAGGACATCTTCGAGCACATCTCGCAGAAAGCCTGGCAGGAATGGCAAAAACACCAGACGCTGCTGATCAACGAGAAGCGCCTGAACATGATGCAGAGCGAAGATCGCAAATTCATCCAGGCCGAGATGGACAAGTTCTTTGCCGGTGAGGATTACGCCCAGGCCGAAGGCTACGTTCCACCAGCAGAATGACCGCAGAAAACGTAAGCGACGGAATTAATTTAAAAAATTTTCAAAAAGTCGTTGACGCAAGGTCTGAAAACCTTTTTAATTCGCCCCGTCGCCCAGATAGCTCAGTCGGTAGAGCAGAGGATTGAAAATCCTCGTGTCGGCGGTTCGACTCCGTCTCTGGGCACCACCATTAAGCATCGGGTGGTTCCAAAGTCACCCGAAGCGACACAAGAAACCCGCCCAGTGCGGGTTTTTTGTTGTCTGCGATTTTTCGTCGGGGCTGGTTGATCGATATCAAAGCGCCACCCATTGCCGCTGCTTAGCATGGAACTGGACACTTGAATCGACCCAAAGGACCTCCATGAGCGACGAACCCACCTTACTGCTCGCCTCCCCCCCCGAGGCCACCTCTTCCAGCGCAGCCCCAGCCGCCCGCACGCGCCGCCCGCGCACCCGCAAGCCCGCAGCCAAGCCGAACACCATCACCCAGGTCAGCCAGCAGCCTGCCGCGCTGGAAGTGGCCACTGCGCGCAAGGGCAGCAGCGAAGACAGCACCTCGGCGCATCTGCCGGCCAGCTACCCCTACCGCACGCGCATGCGCCGCCAGGAATACGAAAAAGCCAAGCACGCGCTGCAGATCGAGCTGCTGAAGGTGCAGAACTGGGTCAAGGAAACCGGCCAGCGCATCGTCGTGCTGTTCGAGGGCCGCGATGCGGCGGGCAAGGGTGGCACCATCAAGCGTTTCATGGAGCACCTCAACCCGCGTGGCGCGCGCATCGTCGCACTGGAAAAGCCCTCAGAGCAGGAAAAGGGCCAGTGGTACTTCCAGCGTTACGTGCAGCACCTGCCTACCGCAGGGGAAATGGTGTTCTTCGACCGCTCCTGGTACAACCGCGCCGGCGTCGAGCGGGTGATGGACTTCTGCTCGCCGCACCAGTACCTGGAATTCATGCGCCAGGCCCCGGAGCTTGAACGCATGCTCAGCAACAGCGGCATCCTGCTGTTCAAGTTCTGGTTCTCGGTCAACCGCGAAGAACAGCTGCGCCGGTTCATCTCGCGCCGCGACGACCCGCTCAAGCACTGGAAGCTGTCGCCCATCGACATCAAGTCGCTCGATAAGTGGGACGACTACACCGCCGCCAAACAGGCGATGTTCTTCCACACCGACACCGCCGATGCGCCCTGGACGGTGATCAAGTCCGACGACAAGAAGCGCGCGCGGATCAACTGCATCCGCCATTTCCTGCACACCCTGGACTACCCGGACAAAGACCACAGCGTCGCCCACGCACCCGATGCACTGCTGGTTGGCCGGGCCTCGCGCGGGTTCGAAGAAGACGAGCTGGTGCAGGCTGTCAGCTAAGGCCTTGGGTTTCGCCGGTAACTGCGCTTCAATACGCGCCTTTACCGACCCCCGAAGGACCCGCGCCCATGGCCACCAACAGCAAGCAACAGAAACGCGCCAAGCGCGCCGCCACCAAGGCCAAGCAAAACCGCATGGTGCGCAGTGGCCAGGCGGTCAAGGCCAGCACTGGCGAAAGCGCAAGCGTGGAGCAGGTGTTCAACAAGGCCATGGAATCGGGCAGCTACGACAGCTTGTTCGAGAAAATGAAGCAGGCCCAGGAAGATGGCCTGGTGCCGATGATTTCGGTGTTCCTGGTTGACCCGCTGCTGGCCTTGGTGCTCAAGGGCCACAAGGAAGAGCACGCCACCGACTACATCGTGCTGGTGTTCACTGCCTACCGCGCCTGGCTGGACGGCACCGACAAAGACACCACCATGGCCTGGCTGGAGAGCGATGAGTTCCAGGACGCCTACATCACCGCCTCCGAAGTGGTCGCCCGCCAGCAGCAACAGCAGAAACAGTTTGGCTGATAGCCCGGCGTAGCCAGGCCCGCCCCTATCGCAGGCTGTCGCCAGCTCCCACAGAGCTCGCCCATCCCCATATCGATGCCGTCTACGCGGTCAGTGTAGGAGCGGCCTTGTGCCG
>NZ_JABWRG010000071.1:0-26721 GCF_014268825.1 Pseudomonas sp. SWRI51
GTGGTGGGTGATGACGGGATCGAACCGCCGACCCTCTGCTTGTAAGGCAGATGCTCTCCCGGCTGAGCTAATCACCCCCGCGATGTTGCTTGTTGCGTTTGCTTCGCTGAGGCCGCGAAATTTACGCAGGTACCGATGCTAAGTCAATAGCCCCATTGAAGTTTTTTTAAAAATAGCTGCAAGGGGCTAGCTTCGAGCTGCAAGAAAAAGCGTGTGTCCCGCCCGCAAGATACGACAAAGGGACCTCACGGCCCCTTCTTGCTGCTTGTAGCTGAAAGCTAGCGGTTCAGGCGTAGATCATCTTGCGGGTCATGCCGCCGTCGACCACAAACTCCTGGCCAGTGACGAAGCCTGCCTGGCGCGACAGCAGCCAGGCTACCAACGCGGCTACATCTTCGACCGTCCCTACCCTGCCCGTCGGATGCTGCGCGTGGTCAGCATCGGTCAGGGGCTCGGCGCGGCGCTGGGAGGGGTCACGGGCATCGATCCAGCCCGGGCTCACGGCATTGACCCGGATCTCCGGGCCGAGGCTCATGGCCAAGGCGTGGGTCAGCGCCATCAACCCGCCCTTGCTCGCGGCATAGGCCTCGGTATCAGGCTCTGATTGCCGTGCGCGGGTCGAGGTGAGGTTGACGATCGCACCGCCATGGGCACGCAGATACGGGGCGCAGTGCTTGGCCAGCAGCATTGGGCCATTGAGGTTGACCGCAAGCACCCGGTTCCATTGCGCCAGCGACAAGCTCTCCAGCGTCTGATTGTGCGGGTTGGCCACGGCTGCGTTGCATACCAGCGCATCCAGCCGGCCAAACTGGCCAAGCACCTCGGAGACCCCGGCGCTGACCTGCGCCTCATCAGCGACATCCATGGTGATGAACCAGGCGTTGTCCCCCAACGCCTTGGCCACCCTGGCGCCGCGCTGGCGATCTAGATCGCTCAGCACCACCTGCCAACCTTCACAAATCAACCAGGCGGCGATGCCCAGGCCGATACCGCGGGCGGCACCGGTAACCAGAGCTACCCGACCGTTATGGCCTGGCGCAGCGCCGCGGATTTCCATCACAGTACCGCCAGCCCACGGGCGAGGTCCGCCTGCAGGTCGGCGACGTCTTCCAAGCCCACGGCAACGCGGATCAGGCTGTCGCGGATACCCGCCGCTTCACGTTCCTGTGGCGTCAAACGGCCATGGGAGGTGGTCGCCGGGTGGGCGATGGTGGTCTTGCTGTCACCCAGGTTGGTGGTGATCGAAATCACCCGGGTGGCATCGATGAAGCGCCAGGCGCCCTCTTTGCCGCCCTTGACCTCGAAGCTGACCACCGCACCGAAGCCGCTCATCTGGCGCTTGGCCAGTTGGTGCTGCGGGTGGCTTGGCAGGCCGGCGTAGTGCACCTTCTCGATGCCCTCTTGCTGCTCAAGCCACTGGGCCAAGGCCTGGGCGCTCTCGCAGTGCGCACGCATGCGCAGCTTGAGCGTTTCCAGGCCCTTGGTGAAGATCCAGGCGTTGAACGGGCTAAGCGTCGGGCCTGCGGTGCGCAGGAACCCAACCACTTCTTTCATCTGTTCGGCACGCCCAGCCACCACGCCGCCCATGCAACGGCCCTGGCCGTCGATGAACTTGGTCGCCGAGTGGAACACGATATCCGCACCCAGTTTGAGCGGCTGCTGCAAGGCCGGGGTACTGAAGCAGTTGTCCACCACCAGCATCGCGCCACGGGCGTGGGCAATCTCGGCCAAGGCGGCGATATCGACAAGTTCGGCCAGCGGGTTGGACGGCGACTCGAGAATCAGCAGCTTGGTATTGGCCCTGATGGCCGCTTGCCAGCCTGCGAGCTCGACCAGTGGCACGTAGTCCACCTGCAGGCCGAAGCGCTTGAGGTACTTTTCGAACAGGCTGATGGTCGAGCCAAACACGCTCTGCGACACCAGCACGTGGTCGCCCGCGCTGCACAGCGACATGACTATGGCGAGAATAGCCGCCATGCCGGTAGAGGTGGCGACGGCCTGCTCGGCGCCTTCCATGGCCGCCAGGCGCTCTTCGAAGGCGCGTACGGTGGGGTTGGTGTAACGCGAGTAGACGTTACCCGGCGTTTCGCCAGCAAAACGCGCGGCGGCATCGGCAGCCGTGCGGAAGACATAGCTGGAGGTCAGGAACAGCGCTTCGCTGTGCTCGGCCTCCGGTGTACGGTTCTGACCGGCGCGTACCGCCAGGGTGTCGAAGCCGACACCCTCGAGGTCACTGTCCAGTCGCCCGGCATCCCATTGATCCGTCATGCCGTCGCTCCCAATCAGTTGTTATAGAGGTCGATGATCGCGCTGACTGCCTGAGTCTTGACCTTGGCGAGGTCGTTACGGGCTTGTTCGATGCGGTCCAGGTAGGCCTCATCGATATCGCCGGTGACGTACTCACCGTTGAACACTGCGCAATCGAAATGCTCGATCTTGATCTTGCCGCCACCGACCGATTCGATCAGGTCCGGGAGGTCCTGATAGATCAGCCAGTCGGCGCCTATCAACTCGGCCACTTGATCAGTGGTACGGTTGTGGGCGATCAGTTCGTGAGCGCTCGGCATGTCGATGCCGTAGACGTTGGGGTAACGCACCGCGGGGGCCGCGGAGCAGAAGTAGACATTCTTGGCGCCGGCTTCGCGGGCCATCTGGATGATCTGCTTGCAGGTGGTGCCGCGCACGATGGAGTCGTCCACCAGCATCACGTTCTTGCCGCGGAACTCAAGCTCGATGGCGTTGAGCTTCTGGCGCACGGATTTTTTGCGTGCAGCCTGGCCAGGCATGATGAAGGTACGGCCGATGTAGCGGTTCTTGACGAAGCCTTCGCGGAACTTCACACCCAGGTGGTTAGCCAGCTCCAGCGCTGCGGTGCGGCTGGTGTCCGGGATCGGGATGACCACGTCGATATCGTGCTCAGGGCGCTCGCGCATGATCTTGTCGGCGAGTTTTTCGCCCATGCGCAAACGCGCCTTGTAGACCGAAACACCGTCGATGATCGAGTCTGGGCGGGCCAGGTAGACGTGTTCGAAAATGCACGGCTGCAGCTTAGGCGCATCGGCGCACTGTTTGGTTTTAAGCTGGCCTTCTTCAGTGATGTAAACCGCTTCGCCTGGCGCCAGGTCGCGGATCAGGGTGAACCCGAGCACGTCCAAAGCCACGCTTTCCGAGGCAATCATGTATTCGACGCCTTCGTCGGTATGACGCTGGCCGAACACCACCGGGCGGATGCCGTTAGGGTCGCGGAAACCGACGATACCGTAGCCGGTGATCATCGCCACCACCGCGTAGCCACCGACGCAACGGCTGTGCACGTGGGAAACGGCGGCAAACACGTCTTCTTCGGTCGGCTGCAGCTTGCCGCGCACGGCCAGCTCATGGGCGAACACGTTCAGCAGCACTTCGGAGTCCGAGTTGGTGTTGACGTGACGCAGATCCGACTCGTAGATCTCCTTGGCCAGCTGCTCCACGTTGGTCAGGTTGCCGTTGTGCGCCAGGGTGATGCCATACGGCGAGTTGACGTAGAACGGCTGGGCCTCGGCCGAGGTCGAGCTGCCCGCGGTTGGATAACGCACATGGCCAATGCCCATACTGCCGACCAGGCGCTGCATGTGGCGCTGCTGGAAGACGTCGCGCACCAGGCCATTATCCTTGCGCAGGAACAACCGGCCGTCATGGCTGGTCACGATACCGGCAGCGTCCTGGCCGCGGTGCTGGAGGACCGTAAGCGCGTCATACAGCGCCTGATTGACGTTCGACTTACCGACGATACCGACGATGCCACACATGCGACGCAACCCCTACTTTGATGAAACTTGATTGAAAAGCACTCAGGGCTTGGTTGGCCCGAGCAGCTGTTCCTTGAACGGAAGGTCAACGGGTGCGCTGACCCCACTGGACATCCACTGGCCGGTGAACCCCAGAATCAGGTTTTTTGACCAGTCTGCGACCAATAGAAATTGTGGTATCAGGCGAGATTCCTGCCACCACGGATCCTGTTGTACCGGGCCCAGGCTAAGCAGCCCGACGGCCACTACCACCAGCAGCCCGCCCCTGGCGGCGCCGAAGGCCATGCCGAGGAAACGGTCGGTGCCGGACAGCCCGGTCACTCGAATCAGCTCGCCGATAAGGAAATTGAGCATAGCCCCCACCAGCAAGGTGGCGACGAAAAGAATGGCGCAACCGGCGATGACGCGGGCCGATGGCGTCTGGATGTAGCTTTCCAGGTATTGCGCCAGAGAGCCGCCAAACATCCAGGCAACTGCGCCTGCGACTATCCAGATGAGCAGTGACAAGGCTTCCTTGACGAAGCCGCGCTTGAGACTGATCAATGAGGAAATGGCGATGATCGCGATGATCGCCCAATCAACCCAGGTAAATGCCACGGTGTGCCTGCCGACGTTTGAGGCGGCGCATTTTAGCAGAGCGGCGGGCCGGGGGTAAGCGGAATGTCACGTCGTTGAAGGGCTGCAGGCTGACTCCGGGGACAGCTTTACCCTTGGAATCAGCCCCACCCAGGCCACTAACGGCCTGCGGCAGCTAGCCGCGCTCAGGCTGGAAACGCACCACGAAACCTTTGAGGTTCTGCTGGCGGTTGATCACATCACGCAGACGCTCGGCCTCGGCGCGCTCGATCAGTGGCCCGACGAACACCCGGTTCATGCCATCGGCCGATCGAATGTAGGCGTTGTAGCCTTGGCTGCGCAGGGTTTTCTGCAGGTTGTCGGCACCTGCACGATTGGACAGGCTGGCCAACTGGATTGACCAGCTGACCGGCAGGCCATTTACGTCTATCTTGGCAGGCGCGGCAGGCTTGGCAGCCGGTGCCGGGCGAGCTTCGACCTTAGGCGCAGGCACTGGTGTCTGCGGTTTGGGCTGCGCCTGGGCCTGAACCTGCGGCGAGGGGGTAATGGGCTGGCTTGGCGTGCTGGCCGGTGCGGTCGACTCATCAACCACCACGGGCGGCTGGTCTTCCTGCACCACCACAGGCGCAGGCTCGGGCACCTGGACCGGCTCGACCTGCACTTGCGGCAGGCTCGGCATGGCCGGTGCCTGCGGCGCCTCGACACGCACCTGGCGCATCTCGTCCTCACGGGTAAACAGCATCGGCAGGAAAATCACCGCCAGCGCCACCAGCACCAGCGCACCGACCATGCGCTGTTTCATCCCTTTATCCAGCACTGCCATCTACTCCATCCTCGAGGGCCTGTCGTTCGAGCCAGGCCAGAGCCTCGCCGACGCAGAAAAACGAACCAAACAGCAGGACCTGATCATCCGCCGTCGCCTTGGCACACTGCCCTTCAAGGGCAGCATCGACGCTTGGGTGAGACTTCACTGTCGCACCAAGGTTCGTCAAGGCCTGCGCAAGGTCCTCAGCCGGGCGGCTGCGTGGCGTATCAAGGGGCGCCACTGCCCAGTCGTCGACAAGGCCCGCAAGCGGGGCCAGCACGCCGTCGAGGTCCTTGTCGGCCAGCAGCCCGAACACCGCCAGGCGCCGCCCCTTGACTGGGCGAGTTGCCAGGCGCTGGGCCAGGTACTGGGCCGCGTGCGGGTTGTGCCCGACGTCCAGCAGCAACTGCACCGACTTGCCGGCGAACTGCACCACACGGCGGTCGAGGCGACCGGTAATACGCGTCTCCAGCAGTGCCTGGCGAACCTGCCCGGCATCCCATGGCAAGCCGGTCAGCAGGTATGCCTGCAAGGCCAGGGCCGCGTTTTCCATTGGCAAGTCGAGCAACGGCAGATCATGCAGCTCGACCACCGCGCCATCACCTGTGCTACCGCGCCAGTGCCAGTGCGTATCCGTGCTCGACAGGTCGAAATCGCGCCCGCGCAGGAACAACGGGCAAGCCAGCTCGCGCGCTTTGTCGAGCAGCGGCTGTGGCGGATCGAGGTCGCCGCACAAGGCAGGCTTGCCCTGGCGGAAAATACCGGCCTTCTCGAAGGCGACTGACTCGCGGGTATCACCCAGGTAATCGATGTGGTCCACACCAATGCTGGTCACCAGCGAGCTATCGGCATCGACCAGGTTGACGGTATCCAGGCGGCCGCCCAGGCCGACTTCGAGCACCACGGCATCGAGTGCCGACTGTTTGAACAGCCAGAACGCGGCCAGGGTGCCCATTTCGAAATAGGTAAGTGAAACTTCGCCTCGCGCAGCCTCCACGGCTGCGAAGGCTTCGCACAGCTGCTGATCGCTGGCTTCAACGCCGTCAATGAGCACCCGTTCGTTGTAGCGCAGCAAATGCGGCGAGCTGTACACCCCAACCTTGAGCCCCTGCGCCCGCAGCAACGCAGCCACAAAAGCGCAGGTCGAGCCCTTGCCATTGGTGCCGGTCACCGTGACCACCCGGGGTGCCAGCGCGCCCAGCGCCAGACGCGACAGCACCTGTTGCGAGCGAGCCAGGCCCATGTCGATGGCCGAGGGGTGCAGTTGTTCGAGGTAGGCGAGCCACTCGCCCAGGCTGCGCGGGTTCATCACGCGACCGCAGCGACTTCTTTGGCTTCTGCCGGGGTTGCCTGGCCAGTCATCTGTGCCAGCAGGCGCGCCAGGCGCGGACGCAGCTCGTCACGGGAGATGATCAGGTCGATCGCGCCGTGCTCCAGCAGGAACTCGCTGCGCTGGAAACCTTCTGGCAGTTTTTCACGCACGGTCTGCTCGATAACGCGCGGGCCAGCAAAGCCGATCAGTGCCTTGGGCTCGCCGACGATGACATCGCCGAGCATTGCCAGGCTTGCCGATACGCCGCCGTAGACCGGGTCGGTCAGCACCGAGATGAACGGAATGCCTTCTTCGCGCAGACGTGCCAGCACCGCCGAGGTCTTGGCCATCTGCATCAGCGAGATCAGGGCTTCCTGCATGCGCGCACCGCCCGAGGCCGAGAAGCAGATCATCGGGCAACGGTGCTCGAGCGCATAGTTGGCGGCACGTACGAAACGCTCACCAACGATAGCGCCCATCGAGCCGCCCATGAACGAGAACTCGAAGGCACTGACCACAACCGGCAGGCCCATGAGGGTGCCGCTCATGGAAATCAGCGCGTCTTTTTCGCCGGTCTGCTTCTGCGCGCCGGTCAGGCGGTCCTTGTACTTCTTGCCGTCACGGAATTTCAGACGGTCGACTGGCTCAAGGTCGGCACCCAGCTCGGCGCGGCCGTCCTTGTCGAGGAAGATGTCGATACGCGCACGGGCGCCAATGCGCATGTGGTGGTTGCACTTAGGGCAGACATCGAGGGTCTTTTCCAGCTCCGGACGGTACAGCACGGCCTCGCAGGACGGGCATTTGTGCCACAGACCTTCGGGAACCGAGCTTTTCTTCACCTCGGAACGCATGATCGAAGGGATCAGTTTGTCTACCAACCAGTTGCTCATGCTTTCTTTCTCCAGTATTGGCCGGGAACAGGCGTTGTGCGCCTGGCCCAGCCCTTGAGCTCAAATTCTGCTTTGAAACGACGATGGCCCGGCAGTGGTTTTACCACCTGCCGCGCCACCTCCAATATTTACGCCGATGCGCGCCTCAGGCGCTGCCTGGCCGCATCGGGCTGCGAAAGCTATGGACGATGGCGCGCGGCCAGCCGTCACATCCGCCCTCAAGCCTGCCTCACAGCCTGCATGAAGGCGGCAATCCTGGCGGCATCCTTGATGCCCTTGGCTTGCTCTACCCCACCGCTGACATCGACCGCGTAAGGCCGCACCTGGGCGATGGCCTGGGCCACGTTGCTGGCCGAAAGGCCGCCTGCAAGGATGATCGGCTTGCTCAGCGTTGCCGGTACCAGCGACCAGTCGAAGGCTTCACCAGTACCGCCCGGAACGCCGGCAACGAAGGTATCGAGCAGAATGCCCCGAGCGCCTGCATAGTAGCGGCATGCGGCTTCCAGGTCATCGCCTGGGCGAACCCGCAGGGCTTTGATCCAGGGCCGATGATAGCCTTCGCAGTCAGCCGGGGTTTCATCGCCGTGGAACTGTAGCAGGTCCAGCGGGACCACTTCGAGGATCTCGTTGAGCTCGCAGCGCGAGGCATTGACGAACAACCCGACCGTAGTCACGAACGGCGGCAGCTCGGCGATGATCGCCCGCGCCTGGCGCACATCTACGGCGCGCGGGCTCTTGGCGTAGAACACAAAGCCCAGCGCATCAGCGCCAGCCTCGACTGCCGCCAGGGCGTCTTCGATGCGGGTGATGCCGCAGATCTTGCTGCGAACGTTGCTCATGGGTGGCGAACCTTGAGTGATCGGTAAGGGGGCGGATGTTAGCAAATGACCTTTGCTGCGTCAGTCCGCCAAACCCTCGTATCCGCCAAGAAAGTGTGGGCCAATGTAACGCTCAGGCAGTGGGTACTCCGGTGGATACTCCACTTGCACCAGATACAACCCGTATGGATGCGCAGTCACCCCGCCCTCGCGGCGGTTGCGCCCCTCCAGCACCTGACGCGCCCACTCCACCGGGCGCTCGCCGGCACCAATGGTCATCAGCACACCGGCAATGTTGCGCACCATGTGGTGCAGGAAGGCGGTGGCGCGCACGTCCAGTACGATCATCTGGCCATGACGGGTCACGCGCAGGTGATAGATATGCTTGATCGGCGATTTGGCCTGGCACTGGCTGGCGCGAAATGCGCTGAAGTCGTGGGTGCCCAGCAGATACTGCGCGGCCAGGGCCATGCGCTCGACATCCAGCGGGCGGTGGTTCCAGGTCACTTCCTCGGCCATGTGCGCCGGGCGGATAGGGTCGTTGTAGATGACGTAGCGGTAGCGCCGGGCGGTGGCCTTGAAGCGCGCATGGAAGTGCGCAGGCATGGGCCGCGACCAGACCACGCTGATGTCGTGGGGCAGGTTGTAGTTGCTGCCCAAGGTCCAGGCGCGCTCGTCACGCACAGCGCGGGTATCGAAGTGCACGACCTGCCCGCAACCATGCACGCCGGCATCGGTGCGCCCGGCGCACAGCACGCTGATGGGCTCGTTGGCCACCTTCGACAAGGCTTTCTCCAGCGCTTCCTGGACGCTGGGCACACCACTGCTCTGGCGCTGCCAGCCGCGATAGCGGGCACCTTTGTATTCCACCCCCAGGGCGATGCGGGAGAAGCCTTCGGCAGCCGATTCGGCGGCGGCGGTATCGATGATATCCAAAAGGGGAAAACCTGATGCAGTCACGAAAGGCGGGAAGTATACCGGCAAACCTTGCTACAGCCGAAACGATCAGGGCCTGCCGACTGCTCCAGGTTCTACCCTGAAGCCGCCGACAGGCCCCGCGAGGGCTTAGACCAGGCGCGAGAGCATGTCGCTGGCTTCCAGGCGCTGGGTGTCGTCGCCGTCCTTGACCACTTCGTCGAGGATGTCGCGGGCGCCATCGTGGTCGCCCATGTCGATGTAGGCGCGGGCCAGGTCCAGCTTGGTCGCCACTTCATCGGTGCCGGAGAAGAAGTCGAAGTCCAGGTCGTCCAGCGGCTCTGGGTCAAGCGCTGCATCTTCGGCAGTGAACTGCGGCTCAAGCGACGGGGTTTCGAGGTTCTGCGACAGCTTGTCGAGCTCTGCGTTGACGTCGTCGAGTTCCGAGGCGAAGTTCTGCGCCGCCGGCGAATCGTCGTCCAGCGACAGCGACAGGTCGAAGTCTTGCGGCAGCTCAAGCTCGGACATAGGGTCGAACTCAGGCATTGCCTCGAACGCTGCCAGTTCAGCGGCGACATCCACCGGCGCATCGCTGCCGCCAGCAGCGGGTTCAGCGATATCCAGGTCGAAATCCGCCAGATCGTCAACTTCGGCGGGCGCGGATTGGGCTTGCGCCTGGGCCAGCAGCGCTTCGAAGTCGTCGTCGGCGTCGGTTTCGGCAATTGCCGGGGCCGCTTGCACGGGCTCAGCGGCTGCGACCGGCGCAGGCTCGTCCAGCACAGGCAGATCGAAGGCATCGTCTACCGGCAGATCGTCATCCAGGCTCAGGTCAAAGTCGCTGTTCAGATCGATGTCTTCCAGGGACGGCTCAGGCTCAAGCTCTACAACCGGCTCAGGCTCAGGCGCCAGTTGCGGCTCGGGCTCCGGCGCAGCTTGCGGCTCGGGTTCTTGCAGCAGCTCTTGGACATACTGTTCATCAAGGCCCGAAGCCAGCGCAGCACTGCCAGCGGCCACGGCCACTGCCGCCACACCCAGCATGGCCGGGAAGCGTTCTTTAAGCGAGGCGACTTCAGCTTCGGTCTGCGGGCTCGGCGCCAACTTGCGCTCCTGCACAACGAAGGCATCCTGATCACCTTGGCGTGCGTACACTTCCATCAGTTTCAGGCGCAGGTCGCTACGCTGGGGCTCCGAAGCCACCGCCGCCTCAAGCAGGTCGGCAGCGTGGTTCAGGCGGCCACGGGCCAGGCTCTCGTCAACTTCAGCAAACAGCGCGGCGCGCGGGTCGACTGCCGGAGCAGGCGCGGCCTGGGGCTTTTCAGCGGCAGTAGCGGCAGCCGCAGACGCTGCGACCACGGCAGGCGACAGGCTGACGGTCGGCGCGGCGATTTCCAGGTCACCGAAACTGTCGGCGGGCAGCTCCAGATCAGGGCCGCGATCGCCCTCCTCGGAAAGCGCGCGTGCCATGCGCAGGTGCTTTTCAGCCTCCTGGTCGGCCTTGCGTTTGCGCGCCAACAGCAGCAACAGCAGCAACAGCACCAGGAACGCGGAACCTGCGATCAGCGCCAGCAGCAGCGGGTTGCCAAGCAATTGATCGAGCATGCTCGGCGCTTGCGCAGCGGGCTCCTCGGTAACCACTGGCGCGGTGTCGGCCGCGGCCGGCGCAGGCGCTACCACAGGCTCGGCAGGGGTCAATTGGGCATTGACCGCAGGTTGCGCGGGCACAGGTTCCCCCGGCAATGCAGCCGGCGGCGTTTGTGCGGCAGGCGCAGCAGCCCCCTGCGCCTCCAGGCGCGCCAACTGGTCGTTTTTCAGGTCGATCAGGCGCTGCAGCTTGTCCAACTGGCTCTGCAGGTCGGTCATGCGGCTTTTCAGTTCGTCGTTGTCACGACGACTGGTATCGAGGCTTTCCTGAGCCACCGCCAGCTTGTCGTTCAACGTCTTGGCTTCGCCGGCAGCGCCTTTGCCACCAGGCGAAACCAGCTTCAAATTGTCGCCCTGGGCGATGCGCGAGGGCGTAGCGCCCGCCTCGCCGCGACGCGTGGCGTCGAGCTGACGGGCACGCGGGCCGAGACGCCGGCCTTCACGCCAGGCGGCGTATTGCTCGGCCACTTCGCGGTTGGCTTCAGGGCGCGCAATGCTCTGCACCTGCTGCTGGTCAGGCAGGCGCAGCACCTGGCCGACCTTCAGTTGGTTGATGTTGTTGCCAATGAAGGCGTCGGGGTTCAGCGCCTGGATTGCCAGCATGGTCTGCTGGACGGTACCACCCTGGGTATTGCGCGCGGCGATCTGCCAGAGCGTATCGCGACGCTTGGTGGTGTAGCTGCCCGCGCTGACCGCCGGGGCGATGTTGGCCTGGGCGGCCTTGCTGTCCTGGGCCTGAGCCTGGTCGAGCAGCACATTGTAGTCACGCAACAGGCGGCCCTGGGGCCACATCACCTGCACCAGGAACTTGATCACAGGTTCCGGCAGCGGCTTGCTGGAGGTTACCCGCAGCACACTGCGGCCGTTGGGGTTGATCACTGGGGTGAAGGTCAGGTCCTCAAGGTAGGCAGGCAATGCCACGCCGGCCTTGGCGAAATCTTCTGGCGAAGCGAGGCTTGGGGCCATTTCGGTGGCGGCGAGGTCGCGCACGTCGAGCAGTTCGATCTCGGCATCCAGCGGCTGGTTCTGCGCCGACTTCAAGGTCAGCTCCCCCAACCCCAGCGCGTTCGCGACGCCCGACGACAGTGCCGAGGCGGCCGCGATAGCCAAAACCAGTTTGCGAATTCGAAGCATGAACTCTTCCCTTGTATGAACCGTCCCAAAAAACCTGTTGCGGTGTAGGACAAAATTACTGGCCAGTATCTTTTACGCCATGTGTTTAATCAACAATTGCGCCACTTGCACAGCGTTGAGCGCCCCACCTTTGCGCACATTGTCGGTGGTCAGCCAGAGATTGAGCTGTTCATCCTCATCGATTCCACGGCGTACACGTCCAACATAGACCACGTCCTGCCCCACTGCGTCACCGACCGGGGTCGGATAATCGCCGGATTCGACCAACTCCACGCTGGCGGCGCTGTCCAGAGCGCGGCTGACGGCTGCCAGATCCACCGGGCAACGGCTCTGCACCGCCACACTGAAGCTATCGCCGAAAAACACCGGGACTTGAATGCAGGTGACCGAAATCTTCAGGTCTGGCAGGCCCAGCAGTTGGCGCAGTTCGCTGACCAGGCGCCGTTCAACACCAGTATGGCCCTGCTCGTCTGGCGTGCCGACCTGCGCCAGCAGGTTGAACGCCACCTGGCGGTCAAAGATGCGCGGCTCCAATGGGCGAGCGTTGAGCAGCTCGGCGGTCTGCCGGGCCAGCTCACCAACGGCTTCTTTACCCTGAGCCGATACCGCCAGGCAGGCATTGACCTGGATGCGCTCGATATCAAGTAGCCCTTTGAGCGGCGCCAGCGCAACGGCCAGGGCCACGGCACCTGCGGTGGGGCTCGTGATCACTGCCGGCTGCGGCAACTGGCCCGCGCGCTCTGCATTGGCCTCTGGCACCACGGCGTACGCGCCATCGAGCGCACCGGACAAGTCGATAACGGCACAGCCGGCAGCCTGGGCCTTGGGCGCGAAGCTACGGCTAACGGCGGGGCTTGCAGCGAAAAACACCAGTTTTGCCTGGGCAAAGTCAAAACTGTCGACCTCGCGAACCTTGATCTTCTTGCCGGCGAACATCACGCTGCTGCCCGCTGATTCCATGCTGGCCAGCAGATGCAGGGTGGCAACCGGAAAGCTCAGCTCTTCGAGGATCTGCACGAGTGCTTCGCCTACGTTGCCGGTGGCGCCAACTACGGCGATATCTAGCGGTACGGTCATGGCTTGGGTCCTTCTGCTTCGGGGGGACGGCGCGGGAGCGGCACTTTACTTGGATTACCGGGCGGGAGATAGGGCAGCGCGCAGCGTTGCTGCCCCGCCCAATAAAAAGCCCGCGCCACTTTCGCGGCGCGGGCTCGGCAGAGCTAAGGATCAACCCTGGGCAATCAGCGCTCCAGCAGAATCCGCAGCATGCGGCGCAGCGGTTCGGCAGCACCCCACAGCAGTTGGTCGCCGACCGTGAATGCGCCCAGGTACTGCGAGCCCATGTTCAGCTTGCGCAGACGACCGACCGGCACGTTCAGGGTGCCGGTAACACGCGCCGGGCTCAGCTCCTGCATGGTGGCCTCGCGCTGGTTCGGCACCAGCTTCACCCATGGGTTGTGCTGGCTGATCATGCCTTCGATATCGGCCAGCGGCACGTCCTTGTTCAGCTTGATGGTCAATGCCTGGCTGTGGCAACGCATGGCGCCGATGCGCACGCAGATACCGTCGACCGGGATCGGGCTTTTGAAGCGACCGAGGATCTTGTTGGTCTCGGCCTGGGCTTTCCATTCTTCACGGCTTTGACCGTTCGGCAGCTCTTTGTCGATCCACGGGATCAGGCTGCCAGCCAGCGGCACGCCGAAGTTTTCGGTAGGGAACGCCTCGCCGCGCATGGCTTCGGCAACCTTGCGGTCGATATCGAGGATGGCGCTGGCCGGGTTGGCCAGGTCGTCGGCGACAGCGGCGTGGGTTGCGCCCATCTGACGGATCAGCTCGCGCATGTTCTGCGCACCGGCGCCGGAGGCTGCCTGATAGGTCATGGCGCTCATCCATTCCACCAGACCTGCTTCGAACAAGCCACCCAGGCCCATCAGCATCAGGCTGACGGTGCAGTTGCCGCCGATGTAGTTCTTGGTACCGGCGTCCAGCTGCTGGTCGATCACCTTGCGGTTGACCGGGTCTAGTACGATCACCGCATCATCCTGCATGCGCAGTGACGAGGCCGCGTCGATCCAGTAGCCCTGCCAGCCGGCTTCGCGCAGCTTGGGGAAGACTTCGTTGGTGTAGTCGCCGCCCTGGCAAGTCAGGATGACATCGAGGGTCTTGAGCTCGTCGATGTTGTAGGCATCCTTGAGCGGGGCAATGTCCTTGCCCACGTTCGGCCCCTGGCCGCCCACATTGGAAGTGGTAAAGAACACCGGCTCGATCAGATCGAAGTCCTGCTCTTCGAGCATCCGCTGCATGAGCACGGAACCGACCATTCCACGCCAACCGATCAGACCTACACGTTTCATCGCAACTACACCTTTGCTAAAAAGTGGGCCGCCACCGGGAGTTAGTGGTGGCGGGCCAGAGAGATTACAGATTCCGCAGCGCTGCGACTACTGCATCGCCCATTTCCTGCGTACCAACCTTGCGGCAACCCGACGAGAAGATATCACCCGTGCGCAGGCCCTGGTCCAGGACCAGGCTTACCGCCCGTTCGATCGCTTCGGCAGCGGCCACCTGGTTGAAGCTGTAACGCAGCATCATCGACACCGACAGAATGGTCGCCAGCGGGTTGGCAATGCCCTGCCCGGCAATGTCCGGTGCCGAGCCGTGGCAAGGCTCGTACATACCCTTGTTGTCGGCATCCAGCGACGCCGACGGCAGCATGCCAATGGAGCCGGTGAGCATGGAGGCTTCATCGGACAGGATGTCGCCGAACATGTTGTCAGTCACTACAACGTCGAACTGCTTCGGTGCGCGGACCAACTGCATGGCGGCGTTGTCCACGTACATGTGGCTCAGCTCCACATCCGGGTAGTCCTTTGCCACTTCTTCGACCACTTCACGCCACAGTTGGCTGGAGGCCAGTACGTTGGCCTTGTCGACCGAGCACAGCTTCTTGCCGCGCACACGGGCCATGTCGAAGCCGACGCGAGCGATGCGGCGCACTTCGCTTTCGCTGTACGGCAGGGTGTCGTAAGCCTGGCGCTCGCCGCCTTCGAGCTCGCGCTGACCGCGCGGAGCACCAAAGTAAATGCCGCCGGTGAGTTCACGGACGATGAGGATGTCCAGGCCAGAAACGATTTCTGGCTTGAGCGAGGATGCGTCCGCCAGTTGCGGATAGAGAATAGCTGGACGCAGGTTGGCGAACAGGCCCAGTTGCGAACGGATTTTCAGCAGGCCGCGCTCCGGGCGGATATCGCGCTCGATCTTGTCCCACTTCGGGCCACCCACGGCGCCCAGCAGCACGGCGTCGGCCTTGCGCGCGCGCTCGAGGGTTTCGTCAGCCAGCGGTACGCCGTGCTTGTCGATGGCTGCGCCGCCGATCACATCATGGGCCAGGCTGAAACCAAGCTGGAACTTGTCGTTGGCCAGCTCCAGTACCTTGACCGCTTCGGCCATGATTTCCGGGCCAATACCATCGCCTGGGAGAATCAGAATCTGCTTGCTCATGCTTTCCTCTATTCATTCAAGCGGTGCGGCCGGTTCGGCCACACCGTAGATAATCAACGTTCAGCCCAAAGCACCAGCACGTCAGTGCTGAACGAACCATCGGCTTCAATCTGGTAATACTGCCGTACTTCCTCGCCCATGGCTTGCTGCAACTGGCGTATGGCTACGCGCAGCGCTTCAGGGGTGCGCATGCGCTCGACCCACGACTGCCATTCAAGACGCAGGCGCTGGCGACTGTGGCCAGTGACGTGCAAGCCGGCTTCGCTGACCAGACGCTGCCATTGGGCGACGCTGTAGTCGCGCACATGGCTGGTGTCGCGCAGCAACTCGACGCTTTGCAAGTAAGTGTCGAGCAACGGGCTGCCCGGCGACATCACGTCGATGAACGCTGCCACCCCACCCGGCTTGAGCACCCGGCGCACCTCGCGCAGGGCCAGACCCAGGTCGCTCCAGTGGTGCGCCGAATAACGGCTGAAGACAAAGTCGAACGACTGATCGGCAAACGGCAGATGCTCGGCAGCGCCACATTCGGTGCGGATGTTGGCAAGACCGCGCGCATCGGCCGCAGCTGCGACCACATCGAGCATCGACTGCGACAGGTCATAAGCCACCACTTCGCCAGCCTGTGGCGCCACATGGAAACTGACATGCCCGGCACCGCAACCCAGGTCCAGCACACGCGCATCGCCCCGCCCTGCCAATGCTTCCTGCAGCAGCGCAAACTCGCGGCCTTGGGCATGCACGGCGCTGCTCAGGTAGGCATTGGCCTGCTCGCCGAACTGGCGTTGGACCACGTCGTTGTGGGTGCTGCTGGTCATGGCTTCAATCCTTGTATGGGGCCGGGTCAGTGCGTTCAGCTCAGGCGTCGCGGAACAGCCATGGCTGGCTTGCGCGATGCTTGCCTTCGAAAGCCTTGATGGCTTCCTGGTCCTGCAGGGTCAGGCCGATATCGTCCAGGCCATTGAGCAGGCAGTGCTTGCGGAATGCGTCGATCTCGAACTTCAGCACTTTGCCGTCCGGGCGGGTCACCGCCTGGGCTTCAAGGTCGATGGTCAACTGGTAACCCGGGTTGGCCTCGACCTGCTTGAACAGCTCGTCTACTTCAGCGGCGTCAAGGATGATGGGCAACAGGCCGTTCTTGAAGCTGTTGTTGAAGAAGATGTCGGCAAAGCTTGGCGCGATCACACTGCGGAAACCGTACTCATCCAAGGCCCACGGCGCATGCTCACGGCTGGAACCGCAACCGAAGTTTTCCCGCGCCAGCAACACGCTGGCACCTTGGTAACGGTCGTGGTTGAGCACGAAGTCATGGTTGAGCGGGCGCTTGCTGTTGTCCTGGTACGGCTGGCCAACATCCAGGTAACGCCACTCGTCGAACAAATTGGGGCCAAAGCCTGTGCGTTTGATCGACTTGAGAAACTGCTTGGGGATGATCTGGTCGGTATCGACGTTGGCACGATCCAACGGCGCGACGAGGCCAATGTGCTGGGTAAAGGCTTTCATGCTGCGCTCCCTTGGATCAACTCGCGAACATCGATGAAGTGGCCGGTTACGGCGGCGGCGGCGGCCATGGCCGGGCTCACCAGGTGGGTACGGCCACCGGCGCCCTGGCGGCCTTCGAAGTTACGGTTGGAAGTAGATGCGCAGTGCTCGCCGCTTTCGAGGCGGTCCGGGTTCATGGCCAGGCACATCGAGCAGCCAGGCTCACGCCATTCAAAACCGGCTTCGAGGAAGATTTTGTCCAGCCCTTCACGCTCGGCTTGAGCCTTGACCAGGCCCGAGCCCGGCACAACGATGGCCTGCTTGACGCTGGCGGCAACCTTGCGGCCCTTGGCGATTTCGGCGGCAGCGCGCAGGTCTTCAATGCGCGAGTTGGTGCACGAACCGATGAACACGCGATCAAGGCGGATGTCGGTGATCGCCTGGTTAGCGCTCAAACCCATGTACTTCAGGGCACGTTCGATGGAGCCGCGCTTGATCAGGTCGGCTTCGGCAGCAGGGTCCGGCACGCGCTGATCGACCGCCAGGACCATTTCAGGCGAAGTGCCCCAGCTCACCTGCGGCTTGATTTGCGAAGCGTCCAACTCGACAACGGTGTCGAACACGGCGTCGTCGTCAGACACCAGGTCTTTCCAGGCTTCTACTGCAAGCTTCCACTGCTCGCCTTTAGGCGCGTACGGGCGGCCTTCTACATAGGCGATGGTGGTGGCATCGGTGGCGACCAGGCCCACCCGGGCACCGGCCTCGATGGACATGTTGCAGATGGTCATGCGGCCTTCCATCGACAGCTCGCGAATGGCGCTGCCGGCGAACTCCATGGCATGGCCGTTGCCACCGGCGGTGCCGATCTTGCCGATTACGGCCAGGACGATGTCCTTGGCGGTAACGCCTGCAGGCAACTGGCCTTCGACGCGCACCAGCATGTTCTTCATTTTTTTGGCGACCAGGCACTGGGTGGCGAGCACGTGCTCAACCTCGGAGGTGCCGATGCCGTGGGCCAGTGCGCCGAATGCGCCGTGGGTGGAGGTGTGCGAGTCACCGCAGACCACGGTCATGCCCGGCAAAGTTGCGCCCTGCTCGGGGCTGATCACGTGCACGATGCCCTGACGTTCGTCGTTCATCTTGAATTCGACGATGCCGTATTCGTCGCAGTTTTCGTCGAGGGTCTGCACCTGAAGGCGCGAAACTTCATCGGCGATGGCTTCGATACCGCCCTTGCGTTCCGGGGTGGTCGGCACGTTGTGGTCGGGGGTGGCGATGTTGGTGTCGATGCGCCACGGTTTGCGGCTGGCCAGGCGCAGGCCCTCGAAAGCCTGGGGCGAGGTCACTTCGTGGATGATGTGACGGTCGATGTAGATCAGCGAAGAGCCGTCATCACGGCGCTTGACTTCATGAGCGTCCCAGAGTTTGTCGTAGAGCGTTTTGCCAGCCATCAGACTGTTTCCTCATCAGCGTCTTTCTATGCCAAAGACCCCTTGGCTTGTACGGACGATGCTATGGCGATAGATTGAATAACTCAAATTCATAATTTTCATGCTTTGCATAACCATTAGGAATCTGAACCTTGGATCTTGCCAACCTTAGTGCGTTTATCGCGATTGCCGAGACGGGAAGCTTTTCAGGGGCCGGTGAACGGCTGCACCTGACCCAGCCAGCCATCAGCAAGCGCATCGCCGGCCTTGAGCAACAACTGGACGTGCGCCTGTTCGACCGCCTGGGCCGGGAAGTGACCCTGACCGAAGCCGGCCGGGCCCTGCTGCCACGGGCCTATCAGATCCTCAACGTGCTTGATGATACCCGACGCGCACTGACCAATTTGACTGGCCAGGTGAGTGGTCGGCTGACCCTGGCAACAAGCCACCACATCGGCCTGCACCGCCTGCCCCCGCTGCTTCGGGCTTTCACCCGGCAGTATCCGGCCGTGGCGCTGGATATTCAGTTCATGGATTCGGAAGCGGCCTACGATGAAATTCTCCATGGCCGCGCAGAAATTGCCGTAATCACCCTTGCCCCAGAGCCTCACCACCTGGTCCGCGCCACCCCGGTATGGGACGACGCGCTGGATTTCGTCGCCGCCCCAGAGCATCCGTTGGCGCGCACTGGCGGTGTCAGCCTGGCAGATGTGGCGCGCCATCCGGCGGTCTTTCCCGGCGGCAATACCTTTACCCACCATATTGTGCAGCGGCTGTTCGAAAGCCAGGGGCTGACGCCGAACATCGCCATGAGCACCAATTACCTCGAAACCATCAAGATGATGGTTTCCATTGGCCTGGCGTGGAGTGTGCTGCCACGGACTATGCTCGATGAGCAGGTGGCACCCA
Source organism: Pseudomonas sp. SWRI51 (assembly GCF_014268825.1). Taxonomy (NCBI): domain Bacteria; kingdom Pseudomonadati; phylum Pseudomonadota; class Gammaproteobacteria; order Pseudomonadales; family Pseudomonadaceae; genus Pseudomonas; species Pseudomonas sp. SWRI51. The sequence goes on from NZ_JABWRG010000071.1 coordinate 19,202, forward strand.
TCGCCCTGCCGGGCATACAGCTGTCGCGCCAGCTAGGCTACATTCTGCACACCGAACGCACGTTATCGAACGCGGCCAGGGCCTTCATGGCCCTGCTCGACAGCCACGCCGGGGCTACCTGACAAGGAGCCTGGGCGGCCTTACCCCACAAGGACGCGATATCCGCCAAAGGTCTGGTACCGATGCCCAAATCAGCGAACCGTTTTCCGCGCCTGCCGCGCATACCCGCTGCCGACCCACAAGCCTCCGAGCAGGCCTGGCAGAACGCACCGCAGTTGCTGGCCGCACTCAATGGCGCACGCTTGGGCGCCTGGCTATGGGACATCGAAACCGGCAGGGTCAGCTGGTCGCGCGGCACCCAGGCGCTATTCGGTTTCGATCCACAGCGTGCATTGCCCAACGATGTCGACTATCTCGACCTGCTGCCTGACGAGGACCGCGCCCGCACCCGCCAGGCTTTCCAGGCGGTGGTCAACGGTGAACCCGTCGAACAGGCCATGCGCCACCGCATCCGCTGGCCTGATGGCAGCCTGCACTGGCTGGAGATAAACGGCAGCCTCACCCACGACGCCCACGGGCGGCGGCAGATGATCGGCGTGATCCGCGAGATAACCCGGCAGCGGGAACGGGAAACCGCGTTGATCAACTCGGAAAAGCGCTTTGCCACCCTGTTTCACCTGAGCCCCAACGCGGTCTTGCTGACCCGCCGCCACGACGGGTTGATCATTGAAGTCAACCAGCACTTCGAACACCTGTTCGGCTGGGCCGGGCCGCTGGTGATCGGCAAGACCAGCATCGAGCTGGGCTTGTGGGTCAACCCCGAGCAGCGCCACCAAGTGCTTGAAGCCACACGCGGGGGCAGCGGGCCGCTGACCATGGAGGTGCAGTTCCGCGCCACCAGCGGCAAGGTCCACGATGGCATTCTGTGCACGCAGGGGGTGGAAATTGAGGGCGTCACGTACCTGATCAGCACTTTCGTCGACACCAGCGAGCGCAAGCGCGCCGAGCTTGCCCTGAAAGACAGCCAGGAGCGCCTGGACCTGGCGCTGGACTCCGCCCAGCTGGGCACCTGGGACTGGCACATTCCAAGTGGCATGCTTTACGGCTCGGCCCGCGCGGCGCAGTTGCACGGCCTGGACCCGGCGCCGTTCCACGAGTCGTTCGAAGCGTTTTTCGAGGGCATGCCTGAGAACGAGCGCGAGGTCATGCGCCACGCCTACCGCAGCCTGCGCGAAGGGCCAGCGGGCAATTACCAGATTACCTACCGGGTAGAGCTGGAAAACGGCGGCTCGCGCTACATCGAAAGCCGAGCCCGGCTTTACCGCGACGAGCAAGGCAACCCCCTGCGCATGGCCGGGACTCTGCTCGACATCACCGACCAGGTAGAGCGCGAGCAGCGCCTGAGCGCCTCGGAAGAAAAGTTCGCCAGCCTGTTCCAGGTCAGTACCGACCCGATATTCGTCACTCGCCAGGACACCGGCCAGTTCATCGAGATCAACCCGGCGTTCAGCCTGACTTTTGGCTGGACCGCCGAGCAGGTGCTGGGCAATACCGCCCAGCAGCTGGGCCTGTGGGCTGAGTCTGTCGAACGCGCCCAACGCATCGAACGGGTGATCCGCGAACAGGCGTTGAGCAACGTCGCGGTGGGCGTCAATCATCGTAACGGCACACCGCTGACGTGTGTCATTTCCAGTCGCCTGATCAGTGTCGACAATCAGCCATGCAGCGTCACCACCCTGCGTGACATCACCCAGCAGCAGCGCGCCGAAGCTGCGTTGAAGGCTAGCGAGGAAAAATTCGCCAAGGCGTTTCATTCAAGCCCTGATGCCATCACCATAACCGAGTGCGAGAGCGGTCGGTATCTGGAAATCAATGACGGTTTTACCCGCCTGACCGGCTATAGCGCCGATGAAGTGATCGGGCAATCGGTTCACGATATCGGCATCTGGGCCGACGACAAGCAGCGCACGGCGTTGCTGACCGAGCTGCGTGAGCACGGGCGGGTGCACCATCGGGAAATGCTCGGGCGCAACAAGCAGGGCGATATTCTTACCGTCGAGGTATCGGTCGAGCCGATCAGCCTCAACGAAACCGACTGCCTGCTGCTGACCGCACGCGATGTGAGCCTGCTGAAGAACGCCCAGGCGCAGATCCGCCACCTCGCCTACCACGACCCGCTGACCAACCTGCCCAACCGCGCGTTGCTGATGGACCGCCTGAGCCAGCAGATCGCCCTGCTCAAGCGCCACAACCTGCGCGGCGCCCTGCTGTTTCTCGACCTGGACCACTTCAAGCACATCAACGACTCGCTTGGCCACCCGGTGGGCGACACGGTGCTGAAAATCATCACCGCCCGCCTTGAGGCCAGCGTACGTCTTGAAGACACCGTGGCGCGCCTGGGTGGCGATGAGTTCGTGGTGTTGCTCAGTGGCCTGGAGGGTAGCCGCGAACTGGTGGAGAGCAAGGTGCGCGAGCTGGCAGACACCCTGCGCGAGTTGCTGGCAGAGCCAATGTCGCTGGACGGCCAGCGCCTGCAGGTAACACCCAGTATTGGCGTGGCGCTGATCCCGGACCACGGCGTGACCCCAGCTGACCTGCTCAAGCGCGCCGACATCGCGCTGTACCGCGCCAAGGATTCGGGGCGCAACACCACGCAACTGTTCCACACAACCATGCAAAAGGCCGCCAGCGAGCGCCTGCGCATGGAAAACGACCTGCGCATGGCCCTGGCCCGGGGGGAACTTGCGCTGCACTTCCAGCCCCAGGTCGATGCGCGGGAAAACCGCATCATCGGGGCCGAAGTGCTGCTGCGCTGGCACCACCCGCAACTGGGCCAGCAAGCGCCGTCCCAGTTCATTCAGGTACTGGAAGAAAGCGGTCTGATTCTTGAAGTTGGCAGCTGGATCCTCGACGAAGCCTGCGATGCCTGCGCCCGCATGCTGGCCGACGGGCTGATCGATGCCGAAGATTTCAGCCTGTGCGTAAACATAAGCCCGCGCCAGTTTCGCCAAAACGACTTCGTCGCGCGGGTGCTGCGCAGCCTGGACGACTTTCACCTGCCCCGGCACATGCTCAAGCTTGAGATCACCGAAGGCATCGTCATCCAGAACCTTGAGGACACCATCAGCAAGATGCGCGAACTCAAGCGTTATGGGGTGAGCTTTGCCATGGACGACTTTGGCACTGGCTATTCGTCGTTGACCTACCTCAAGCGGCTGCCCGTGGATGCCCTGAAGATCGACCAGACCTTCGTGCGCGATGCCCCCATCGACCCTAACGACGCCGAAATCGTCCGCGCCATCGTGGCCATGGCGCGCAGCCTTGACCTAGCGGTTATCGCCGAAGGGGTCGAGCTGACCGAGCAACTGGAGTTTCTGGAACAGCTGGGCTGCCACCTTTACCAAGGCTACCTGCACAGCAGGCCCCTGCCATTGCTGGAGTTCAGGCAAATGTTGCTGGAAGCGCCAGCAGACTACTGAAACACGCGCATGAAAAAGGGCACCCGAAGGTGCCCTCTTTGTGCATCCCACCGAACTTAATTCAGCGCAGGCTTTTCGCCGTTGATAGGGATGCGTTTGGCCTTGGCCTCTTCCGGCACGATGCGCAGCAGTTCGATGCTGAGCAGGCCGTTGGCAAGACCTGCGCCTTGTACCTCGATGTGGTCCGCCAGGCGGAACGACAGCTTGAAGGCGCGCTGGGCAATGCCCTGGTGCAGATAAGTGACGCTATTGGCCGTATCGTTCTCGCGCTTGCCACCGGTAACCGTCAGAACACCCTTCTCGACCTGCAAGTCGAGGTCCTGATCCTGGAAGCCTGCCGCGGCAACCACGATGCGATACTTGTCTTCGCCGTGTTTCTCCACGTTGTAGGGCGGGTAGCTGCTACCTGCCTCATTGCGGGCGGCCGATTCGAACAAGTCGTTGAAACGGTCGAAGCCCACGGAATTACGGAACAGTGGAGCGAGGGAGAAAGCAGTAGTCATAGTCATAAACTCCTGAGAATCAGCAAGTAAGTCACTGCGCGACCCGACTTCGGCATCGCGTACTCAAAGAGATAGGGGCCGCCAAAACGCTTTCAAGGCCCACCTGCAAAATTTTTTTCGGGGTGCAATTTCAGGCAACCGAAGCCTGCAACGGCAGCGCGGACACGCCCAGCAATGCGCTGATGCGTTGGCAGTCATCTTCGCGGCGCAGTTCGGCGAACAAGGTGACCGCCTCGGGATAACCGCGGGTCAGCATCGCTACCCACTGTTTCATGCGCCCCGGCGCATAGCGCGGCGACAACTTGGCTTGGGCCTGCCGCCAGAACTCGCGCAGCAACGGCAGCATTTCGCCCCAGCTCATCGGCGTGTAGTCACGGCCATCGCGGGCAGCGGCAATCTGCAGGGCAAGGTCTGGGCGCGATACCAGCCCGCGGCCCAGCATGATGTGCTCGGCGCCGCTGACTTCGCGGCAACGCCGCCAGTCGTCAACGGTCCAGATTTCACCATTGGCGAACACCGGCACCTTGACCACATCCTGCACCCGCGCCACCCACTCCCAGTGGGCTGGCGGCTTGTAGCCTTCGACCTTGGTGCGGGCATGCACCACCAGGTGCTCGGCGCCACCTTCGGCCAAGGCGATGCCGCAGTCCAGCGCGCCATCGGGGCTATCAAAGCCCAGGCGCATTTTTGCGGTGACCGGGATATGCGCAGGGACCTGGCGACGCACTTCACGCACGATGGCATGCAGCAGCTCGGGCTCTTTGAGCAACACGGCCCCGCCACGGGATTTGTTCACGGTCTTGGCCGGGCAACCGAAATTAAGGTCGATCACCGGTGCCCCCAACTCGCAGGCAAGGGCTGCGTTTTCTGCCAGGCATACCGGGTCCGAGCCAAGCAACTGCACGCGCATCGGCACGCCTGCCGCCGTGCGTGCGCCATGGCGCAGCTCGGGTGCAAGTTTGTCGAAGGAGGACTCAGGCAGCAGGCGGTCGCAGACGCGGATGAACTCGGTCACGCACCAGTCGATGCCGCCCACGCGAGTGAGGACATCACGCAGGATGTTGTCGACCAGCCCCTCCATCGGGGCCAGAGCAATTTGCATTTGAGGGTCTCGGGGCGCAAAAGGCGGCAGTCTAGCAAAGTTTCGCCAGCGCTCAGTTGCCGATCAGCGCCGGGGCATAACCTTCGATGAACTCGGCCGGCATCCGGCGGGGCTTGCCCGTGGACAGTTCAATACAGGCAAAGGTGGTTTGCGCGCGCAACAGGGTCACGCCATCGCTTGGGCGCTTGAGCTGGAAGCGCCGGGTCATGCGCAGGCGCATGTCCCAATCGACGATCCAGGTGGCCAATTGCAATTCATCATCCTGGTACGCCGCTGCAAGGTAATCGATTTCGTGACGTACTACCGCCATCGCTCGGTCCAGGCGGCGATATTCGGCAAGGTCCAGGCCCAGACGCTGCGAGTGGCGCCAGGCGCAGCGCTCAAGCCAGGTCACGTACACGGCATTGTTGGCATGGCCAAGGCCATCGATGTCTTCGCCGCCGACGCGCAGGTCGATAACGAATGGTGCTTCCAGATCCCAGTTCATGCCCGCTCCCGGCGTCAGTCAACGGGCAGAGTGTAACGGATGCTCAGGCGCTTTGCCGGACACGCTGCACGGCGCGCGCCAGCAACTCAAGCACCGCCTGGCCAAGGCGCGGGTCGGCCAGCACGCGCTGGTGGCCGCCCTCTTCGAGCAGCATCAGTTGGCTGTCGAACCAGGCCTTGTGAATGAGCTGCGACTCACCGGCTGACACCAGTGAATCATCAGCGGCGTGTACCACCAACCCCGGAAGGTCGAGCTGGTAGCGGCTCACATCAAGGCGCGCCACCTGCACCCCGACATCGCGCTCCACTTGGCGAATGAATGCGGCGCGCGCTCGCGCCGGCATGCCCAGGTGCCGGGCAAAGCCGCGCAATACCCCGAGCAGTTGCGCAGGCGCGGCAATACTCACCGCAGCCTCTGCGCGCAGCCCCCACTGCAATGCCAGCAACACACTGGCGCCGCCCATCGAATGGCCGATCACAGCGCGCAATGGCGGCAGCTCCGCCGCTGCCTCCAGCAGGGCTCGGGCAAACAACACCACATGCGCCTGTTGCCCAGGAGAGCGGCCATGGGCTGGACCTTCCAGTGCCACCACGGTGTGCCCGGCCACGACCAAAGTGTCGATCAGCGCAGCAAACTGGGTCGGCCGCCCTTCCCAACCATGCATCAGCAATACCGTAGGGCCCTGGCCCCAGCGCAGCGCCGACAAGCCAAAGCGCAGGGTAATACGCTCGGCCGTGGCTAACAGAGGCAGTTCCCACTGCCTCGGCGGCAGGTTACGCGGCGTCATGAAGGCGCGGCGCATACGCCCGGCAATATGTTCGGGGGCAAAGTGGCCAAGGGTGCCGTTGACGCCGCGAATCCAGGTCAGGGTAGCCATCGTCATGCTCCAAAAGGTGCTTCAGTTCAGATAACTGCCGTTTTGGCGGCGCGCAGAACACGGTCGGACAACTCGCCGTCGCCCAGCGCACGGGCGACGGCCAGGCCGCCAACCATGAGAGCGAAATCGGCAAGCGCCTTGTCGATGTCCTCCGGGGAGTCGACCATTTGCGCGGTCATCAGCTCGATGTGCTCGACCAATACGTCGCGGAAAGCTTGGGGCAGACGCGCGAGTTCGCTGAGGGCAGTGGGGATCGGGCAGGCTTGCACCTGAGCATCGCGGTGTTTGCGCGACAGGTAGAACGCCGCCACCAACGCGCGTCGCGCTGCGCCGTCGAGGTTTGCGTCAGCACTGGCGAGCAGCGCGCGGCGCTCGGCAAGCAGTTGGCTGAAGGCCTCGAGCATCAGCTCGTCCTTGCTGTCGAAATGCGCGTAGAACCCACCTACGGTAAGCCCGGCAGCCCCCATTACCTGGCTGACGCTCGGCTCGGCGGGGCCGTGCTGGATGAGCGCGCTGCGAGCAGCATCAAGGATACGTTCGCGGGTTTTGGCTTTTTTATCGTTCATGCGCACCTCGAAATATTATGAACAACATATTATGCGCATAATATTTTCTGGCAAGCAGAAACTGCAGCCGCTGATCGGCTGGGCTATTTTTTGGGAGGGCAAAAAAAACAAAAGGCTCATTCAATAAGCGAATGAGCCTTATAAGTCCCGCAAAACGCGGGTAAAAAATTGGCGTCCCCTAGGGGACTCGAACCCCTGTTACCGCCGTGAAAGGGCGGTGTCCTAGGCCACTAGACGAAGGGGACTTTAACCTTCGTGCCGGTACGTTCAAAACGAACCGTGGCGGATTGGTGGAGCTAAGCGGGATCGAACCGCTGACCTCCTGCATGCCATGCAGGCGCTCTCCCAGCTGAGCTATAGCCCCGAGGTAAAACAAAAGGCTCATCTAACTAATGATGAGCCTTTCAACTCCCGCAAGACGCGGGTAAAAATGGCGTCCCCTAGGGGACTCGAACCCCTGTTACCGCCGTGAAAGGGCGGTGTCCTAGGCCACTAGACGAAGGGGA
>NZ_JABWRG010000072.1:0-26584 GCF_014268825.1 Pseudomonas sp. SWRI51
GCTGCGCAGCAGCCCCTTGGGTTTTCAGGGCTGCTGCGCAGCCCAACGCGGGACAAGCCCGCTCGCCACAACTCTCTATCGTTTCCCTCAGGATTGGGTACAACGAGCAATGTTGCGCTTGAGCTCGGCCTGCGATGGGGCCAGGCCTGCCTACTTGAGGCTTGGGTCGATGACCATCACCAGCTTGCCCGAGACCTGGTTGCTTTCGAGCGCAGCATACGCTGCCTGGGCGAACTCCACTGGGTAGGTGTCGACCAATTGCGGCGACAGGCGCCCTTCGCTGAACAGCGGCCATACCTGCACAGCCAGCTCGCGCAGCAACTCGGCCTTGAAGCTATCGTCCCGGTTGCGCAAAGTCGAACCGGTGATCTCCAGGCGCTTGCCAAGCACCACGCCAAGGTCCAACTCGACCTTGCGCCCGCCCATCAGGCCAATGATCACCCAGCGCCCGTCACGCGACAGCACCTCCAGGTTGAGCGCACCATAACTGGCCCCCACCGGGTCCAGCACCACGTCAAACGGGCCCAGGCCTTTGAGGTCGTCGAGGTTCTCGTTGCGCACCACCCCGCCTGCGGCCCCAAGCGCCTCGCAGTAAGCCAGGCGCTCCTTGGAACCGACGCTGACCCACACCGGGCTACCAAACGCCTTGCACAGCTGGATGGCCGCCGAGCCCACACCGCTGGCGCCGGCATGCACCAGCACCTTCTCGCCCGGTTTCAGTGCGCCGAGCTGGAAGATGTTCAACCACGCCGTGGCATACACCTCCGGCAGCGCCGCCGCTTCGTGCAGGCTCAGGCCTTCAGGCACCGGCAGCACATGACGTGCATCGACCACCACCTCTTGCGCCATGGCGCCGCTGGCCAGCAGCGCGCACACCCGGTCGCCAACGCGCCAGGCAACGCCTGCGCCGACTTCCTCGATCACCCCGGCGCACTCCAGCCCCATATAAGGGCTGGCACCAGGGGGTGGGGGGTATAGCCCGGCCTTTTGCAGCAGGTCGGCGCGGTTCAACCCGGCAGCCGCCACTCGAATGCGTACCTGCCCTGCGTCGCAAGCCGGACGTTCGGCTTCGACCCAGCTCACATGTCCTTCAACGCCTTGCAATGCCTTCACAGTGCCTCCATAGTTGAGTCATGACTGAGCCTGGGGAACGCTTGCCCCAGGCTTTTTGCAGTATTTGGCCGGCTTCATGGAACCGGCGAAGGAAAAGACGGCCTACTATGCGTGATCAATTGCCCACACGTCGAATCAGCATGAAGCATCTAACTACCAGCCTCGCCCTTGTAATCGGGCTTGGCAGCCTCACGCTCGGCGGCACTGCGGCCGCCGCCAACAAGTGGGACAGTCTGCAACCGGACCGTGACGAAATCGTCGCCAGCCTGAACGTGGTCGAGCTGCTCAAGCGCCACCACTACAGCAAGCCGCCCCTGGATGACGCCCGCTCGGTGATCATCTACGACAGCTATATCAAGTTGCTCGACCCCTCGCGCAGCTACTTCACCGCCGCCGACATCGCCGAGTTCGACAAGTGGAAGACGCAGTTCGACGACTTCCTCAAAAGCGGCAACCTCGACCCCGGCTTCACCATCTACAAGCGCTACCTGGACCGTGTGAAACAGCGTCTGGACTTCGCCCTGGCAGAGCTTGCCAAAGGCGCGGACAAGATCGACTTCACCGTCAAGGAAGACCTGCTGGTCGACCGCAAGGACGCCCCGTGGCTGAAGAACCAGGCCGAGCTGGACGAGCTGTGGCGCAAACGCGTCAAGGATGAAGTGCTGCGTCAGAAAATTTCCGGCAAGGATCCCAAGCAGATCCAGGAAACCCTGACCAAGCGCTACAAGAACCAACTGGCGCGCCTGAACCAGACCCGCGCCGAAGATATCTTCCAGGCGTACATCAACACCTTCGCCCAGTCCTACGACCCGCACACCAATTACCTGTCGCCGGATAACGCCGAAAACTTCGACATCAACATGAGCCTGTCGCTCGAAGGCATTGGTGCTGTGCTGCAAAGCGACAATGACCAGGTCAAGATCGTACGTCTGGTGCCGGCAGGCCCTGCGGCCAAGACCAAGCAGGTGGCACCGGCCGACAAGATCATCGGCGTTGCCCAGGGCAACAAAGAGATGGTCGATGTGGTCGGCTGGCGCCTGGATGAAGTGGTCAAGCTGATCCGTGGCCCGAAAGGCTCGGTGGTGCGCCTTGAGGTGATCCCGGCCAGCAATGCGCCGAGCGACCAGACCAGCAAGATCGTCTCGATCACCCGCGAGGCCGTGAAGCTTGAAGAGCAGGCGGCGAAAAAGTCGGTGCTCAAGCTCAAGCAGGATGGCCGCGACTACAAGCTCGGCATCATCGAGATTCCGGCCTTCTACCTGGACTTCAAGGCCTATCGCGCCGGTGACCCGGACTACAAGAGCACCACGCGCGACGTGAAGAAGCTGCTGACCGAGCTGCAGAAGGAAAAGGTCGACGGCGTGGTCATCGACCTGCGCAACAACGGCGGTGGCTCGCTGCAGGAAGCCACCGAACTGACCAGCCTGTTTATCGAGAAAGGCCCGACGGTGCTGGTACGCAACGCCGACGGCCGCGTCGATGTGCTCGAGGATGAAAACCCCGGCGCGTTCTACAAAGGCCCGTTGGCACTGTTGGTAAACCGCCTGTCGGCGTCGGCGTCGGAGATTTTTGCCGGCGCCATGCAGGACTACCACCGCGGCCTGATCATCGGCGGCCAGACCTTCGGCAAAGGCACCGTGCAGACCATCCAGCCGCTCAACCACGGCGAGCTCAAGCTGACCCTGGCCAAGTTCTACCGGGTTTCCGGGCAGAGCACCCAGCACCAGGGCGTACTGCCGGATATCGACTACCCGTCGATCATCGACACCAAGGAAATCGGCGAGAGCGCCCTGCCCGAGGCCATGCCTTGGGACACCATCCGCCCGGTGGTCAAGCCTGCGGTCGACCCGTTCAAGCCGTTCCTGGCCCAACTCAAGGCGCAGCATGATGCGCGTAGCGACAAAGACCCGGAGTTCGCCTATATCCGCGATCGCCTGGCACTGACGCAAAAGCTGATGAACGAAAAGACCGTCAGCCTCAACGAGCAGGTTCGCCGCGCTCGCCACGACGAGATCGAAGCCAAGCAGTTGGCGCTTGAGAACGTACGGCGCAAGGCCAAGGGCGAAGAGCCGCTCAAGGAGCTGAAGAAAGAAGACGAGGACGCGCTGCCAGCCGAGCCTGACGATACCAAACCGGAAGACGACGCGTACCTGTCCGAAACCGGGCGTATCCTGCTCGATTACTTGAGCTTGAGCACGTCGGTGGCCAAGCACTGAGCCGTTCACATACGTCAGGGCAGCGTAGTGTGACCTGTTATCAAACAGTCATCGCGCTGTCGTGAAACAGAAGGGCCGGACATGCCAATGTCCGGCCCTTTTTCATTCAGTAAAGCAGCAGAGAACTGGGCAGCGTGGGAGCGGGCTTGCCCCGCGATGAAGCCGGTCAGGCCTCTTCCGGGTAACGGTATTCGAACACCCGCACCACCTCAGAAGCATGCCATGACGCCGCCTCCATGCCATCTACCGGCCCGGAAAACCGCCCCAGCCGCTCCACGCATTCGAAAAAGCCGGTACGCGGAAGGCGGCTGGCACCTTGGCTGATCACCAGCGAGCTGCGCAGCGGCTGCTCGGCGCGGGCATCAAGCACAGCCAAGTATTCCAACGCAGCGGTTAGCGTCTGCATCGCCGGGCTAGGCAATTGCAGGCGCTCAAGCAGCGCGCGGTAGGTGAGCAGGTGGCGTTGACGGCGGGCCAGGTCAAGCTCGGTCAGCAGGCTTTCCCATTGCTGGCGGCTGATCCTGACCTGACTCATGACGGATCGCTCCAGCCACCCACCCCCAAATGCCAGGCCAGGGCGCGCAAGATCGCCGCATCCGGGCGGCGCTCGCCTGATTCGATCATGGCCAGGTACGCAGGGCTGATGCCCACATTGCGCGCCAGCAACTCCGGCGCTACGCCTTTGGCTGTGCGCAATGCCTGGAGCTCACTCAACGCATGCAGGCTTGGGCTTGCCGGGCTTTGAGCTTGCTCGGCGGCGCCAGGCGCACTGGCCGGCGCCTGCCCTGCTGCTGCCAGAAGGGCCTGATACTGCTCCCAGGGAACCACTGCGTACTCGGGCTGACCGTCCCGGGTTATGACCTGAATACCCATACAACCCCCTTAACTTCGGACTACGGCATGTAATCCCTAGGCATAACGCTTATGCCAATTATATTACCAACCTCGGGGGTTCGCCGGGAATCAATGCCCAAGGCGCTCCAGACGTAGCGCTTCGGGGCTGTCGGGCAGGCGCTCGACCACGCGAAGCTTCTCCGGCGCCTGGCTGCTGCGCCAATCCTTGAAGCGGGCCAGCTCATCGGCAACGGTCTTGAGCACCCAGCCCAACACGGCAATGTCATCGAGAAAACCAACGCCCAGCAGCCAGTCGGGGATCGCGTCCAGCGGGCTTACGAAATACAGCAGGCCGGCAACGATGGTCACCAGTGCCTTGGGGCTGATGGCGCGGTACTCACCCCGCCACCAGGCCAGGCAGAGCGCCTGCATCAGCCGCAGGTCCTCGCGCAACTGCCCAAGCTTGGGGCCTTTGCGCGCCACCGCGAACAGCAAGGCAGGCAAGCGGCCACGGCTGAGCAGGCGCTCGGCAAGGGGGAGAAAGCGGGTGAAATTCCAGGGAGCGCTCATGCAACCTCCAGAGGAGCCGGTAGGTTATCCACAATTATTGTGGATAACCTTGTGAACAGGACCGTGTTTTGGCCCATATCGCGCCCGCCCGGCAAGGGCCGGGCACGGATCGGGCATTTTTTACACAGTCGTTTCAGAGCCGCAAACGTTTTGCGACAGGGAAGGCGTTGACGGTGCTACATGCACATTGCTTGCGACAGTGAATGACGGCTGCGGTTCGCGTCAAGCCGTGCACAAATGAAAACGCCCCGTCGAAACGGGGCGTTTTATGCAGCAGACGGCTACCTTATTGCGCAGGTGCCTGTTCTGCGTCCTGCTGGGCCGGGTCTTTGATGCCCAGCAGTTCGAGGTCGAACACCAGCACCGAGTTGGCTGGGATCAACGGGCTTGGGCTTTGCGCGCCGTAGGCCAGCTCAGCCGGGATGTACAGCTTGTACTTCTCGCCAACGTGCATCAGTTGCAGGCCTTCAACCCAGCCTGGAATGACGCCGCTGACCGGCAGGTCGATCGGGCTGCCGCGCTCGACGGAGCTGTCGAACACCTTGCCATCGATCAGCTTGCCTTCGTAGTGGACGGTAACCACGTCAGTCGGCTTAGGCTGTGGGCCGTCGGCTTTCTTGACCACTTCGTACTGCAGGCCGGAGGCGGTGGTGACCACGCCTGCCTTCTTGCCGTTCTCTTCAAGGAATTTCTTGCCGGAAGCAGAGGCTTCTTCGCTGGCTTTGGCCAGGCGTTCTTCGGCGCGCTTCTGCAGGGCGGTGAAGGCTTCGACCAGTTCGTCGTCCTTCAGGCGCTGCTCTTTCTTGCCGACGGCGTCTTCGATGCCCTGGGCGACAGCTTTCGAATCCAGGTCGTCCATGCCTTCCTGAGCCAGGCTCTTGCCCATGTTCAGACCGATGCCGTAGGAGGCTTTCTGGGCCGGGGTCTTCAGCTCGACGCTGCTGGTCTGGGCGTCACAGCCCGCCAGCACCAGACTTACCAGGGCAACCGCGGCCGCCAGACGATGTTGTTTCATGCTGATTCCTTGTTCATGCGCCATAAGGGCAAATCAGGGTAAAGCCGCGAGCTTAGCAGGCGGTCGGGACCAATGGCTACCGGCATAAGAGCCAGTTGACGGCAGATAGTTCCTACGTGAAAGCTTGTTCATGAGAGGCGCAGGATTGCGGGTTGCCAAGCGGGGTGCCTGGAGGGCGGCCCGTTGGCTTATGGATAATCCCCCGCCCGGTAAAGCTCCGCCACTTCGCGCAGCACCTCGCACACCCACTGCGCCGGCAGGCTCTGCGCCAACCCTGCGTTGCGGCTGATGCCCACCGAGCCGCCCGGCTCGCGCACACCGATGTCCAGCTCCGCCAGCTCGCCACAGCCAAGGTCGATCAGCACCGCATCCCGCGGCGCCACCCACACGGCATCACTGCCCAGCAGATAGCGCCGGCTCAAGGCCAGCGAAAGCGTTTCCAGCCGCTGCGCAGGCATCTGCATGCCGGCCTGCACGAACAGGCTGTCGGCATGCTGGCGGATGGTCGTGCCGGACGGCGGCAGCACCAGTGGATACCGCCCCACCAGCGCCCGCTCGACAGGCTGACGCGCCAGCAGCGGGTGCCCCGGGCGCACCACCAGCGCCATCGACTCACTGTACAGGTGCTCGAACGACAACCCCTGAATCTGCGGGCTGTCGGTCATGCGCCCGACCACCAGTTCCAACTCGCCCAGGTGCAACTGGCCAAGCAACTGCGCACTGACCCCGGTGACCACGCTGATCACCAGTGCCTCATGGCGCTGATGCAAGCGGCACAGCACCTCGGGCATCAGCAGCCCTTCCACCGTCGACAGCACGCCAATGCGCACCTGCGATGGCGCCCGCGCCTCGCCGCGTACGCTGCCCACGCCATCGCGCAGGGCCTGCACGCTGGGGCCGGCATAACGCATGAACAGGCTGCCGGCCGGGGTCAGTTGGACACCTTGCCGGGTGCGCTCGAACAGCCGCGTTTCCAGCAGCGCTTCGAGCTCTTTGAGGGTTTTGGAGATGGCCGGCTGGCTGATCGCGAGCACGTCGGCAGCCCTGGCCAGGCTGCCCTGACGGGCGATTTCCAGGAAGCACAACAGGTGGCGGAACTTGATGCGGGTATCGAGGTTCATGCCCGGCAGTTTATCCGTGCGCGTCAGCCCTGCAAGCAGGGGTTTGCAGGGTGATCGCCTGCGGCGTGTCCGGGTCGCGCTGCTGGCGCCGAAACTGGCCCGGTGGCAGGCCGTGAATCTGCCGGAAACGCCGGCTGAAATACGCCTCGTCAGCAAACCCGCACAAACGCGCCACCTCCCCCACCGGGCGACTGCCATTGAGCAGGTAATTGCGCGCCGCATGCATACGCCGCTCAAGCACCAGTTCGCTGAAGGTCTTACCCACCTCCTTGCGCAGCCAGTGGGTCAGGTAGCTGGGCGCAAGGTAAGTGGCCGCAGCCACCTTGGGCAGGTTCAGGTCGGGGTCGTCGATGTGCCTGCGCAGGTAGTCGCTCATCCGCCCAAGGGCGGCACGCCGGCTCTGTTCGGCGGCGTTGCTCTCGGCCAATTGGCGCAGGGGTTCGGCGTAGTGGCTGCAAACCGTGCCGATCAGTTGCAACAGCAGGCCCTTGAGCATCTCGCGGCTGCCGAAGCCGCGGTTGGCGTCCAGTTCGCGCATCTGCTCCACAATCCCCATCACCTTGGCGAACTGCTGCTCGTCGAGGTGGTAGTCCAGGTGCTCCTGAAAACGGAACGGCGACAGCTCCGGGGCCAGTTGGATCGATACGTCCTCAAGGTCCATCGGGTCGCAGTCCAAGTGCGGCAGCAGGAAGGTCTGGGAGAAGTTGATCACCACGAAATCACTGGCCGGCGGGTGCGGGATCACATGCACACGGTGCGGCAGGATGAACGCCAGGGTGCGCCGGGTGAACGGGCGCTGCGCGGCGCCAATGTGCTGCTGGGTGTCGCCACCGAGGTTGATCTGGATCTGGAAATACTCGTGCCGATGAGGCGCGGTTTCAGCAGGTCGGCCACGCGCATCACGGATGTGAAAATCCATCAGCTCGCTGCGCTGCTGCATGACGTAGGTGGGCACCGGAAGCTTGGGCGGCATGGTGGAGGGCTCCTTTGTTCTTGTGCCGGGCTTGCCCTGCAATTCTGCCCCTGTCATCGGAATCATCGCAAGAAGTTGTACGACGTCGAAACTCCACGAGAGACGTTGCATTTCAAAAACCACCGTGCGCCATTTCCCACCAAAGCCTTGAAAACCGGGGCTAAAAGCCAAAGCCAAGCGTGAAACCCCGTTCGGCCGATTTCTTGGACAAACCCGAACTCCCCCTCAAACAGCAGCAAAAACGGTCTAAAAACCCCGTTGATCCAAACCAGTTGTACGACCACTCTAGCCACGGACTGCAGCCCAACCTCTCCAAAAACAACAAACGAGGTCGACTCAATGTCGAGCACGCCAAACTCCCGTACCGCGTCGGCGCCGTTCGCGCTGGACGCCGCGCCCGCCCACCGTCTGCCCACCCGGCGCCGGTGGTTCATGCTCGCCCTGTTGCTGGTGGCGACCATCATCAACTACGTCGACCGGGTCAATATTTCCATCGCCGCACCCTTCATGGCCAAGGACCTGGGCCTGGATAAAGTGGAGATGGGCCTGATCTTCTCGGCCTTCGCCTGGACCTACGCCCTGGCATTGGTGCCGGCCGGTTTCATCGCCGACCGCTTTGGTTCACGCCTGACCTACGGCGTGTCGCTGATCAGTTGGTCGGCGGTTACCGTCGCCCAAGGTCTGGCCACCGGCTTTGCTTCGCTGTTCGGCCTGCGCCTGGCCGTCGGTGCCATGGAAGCGCCGGCGTTTCCGGCCAACAGCCGTGCGGTCACCGTGTGGTTCCCCGCCCGCGAACGCGGCATGGCCAGCAGTATCTATGTGTGCGGGCAGTACCTGGGCACGGCGCTGTTCACCGGCGCCCTGCTGTGGCTGGCGACCACCTACGACTGGCGCCACGTGTTCTACAGCACCGGCATCGTCGGCATCGTGTTCGGTGTGGTGTGGCTGTTCCTGTACCGCGACCCGCTGAGCTGCAAGAAGGTCAGCAAGGAAGAACTGGCGTACATCGAAGACGGCGGCGGGCTGGTCAAGAGCAGCCAGCAACGCACCCGCTTCGACTGGCGCCAGGTCGCCGAGCTGTTCCGCTACCGGCAAATCTGGGCGATCTGCCTGGGCAAGTTCGCCAGCACCTCGGCGCTGTACTTCTTCCTGACCTGGTTCCCCACCTACCTGATCGAGGAACGCCAACTCACCCTGATCAAGGTCGGCGTGTTCGCGGTCATGCCGTTCATTGGTGCCACGGTGGGCATCCTGCTCGCCGGCATTGTTTCGGACCTGCTGATCCGCAAGGGCTACTCGCTGTCGTTCGCACGCAAATTGCCGCTGGTGGTGGGGTCGATGCTGGGCATGTCGATCGTGCTGGTGAACTTCACCGACTCCAACGTGCTGTGCATTGCCGTGCTCACCCTGGCCTTCTTCGCCCAAGGCATCGCCTCGTCGTCGTGGGCAGCGGTTTCGGAAGTGGCGCCCAAGGAACTGATCGGCCTGACCGGTGGCGTGACCAGCCTGGCAGCCAATATCGGCGGCATCGTCACGCCCATCGTGATCGGCGCCATCGTGCATGCCAGTGGCTCGTTCGCCATGGCGTTCTGGTTCATCGGCGGTGTGGCGCTGATGGGCACGCTTTCCTACTCGTTGCTGCTGGGCAAGCTGTACCGGATCGAGCTCAAGACCGCCGCCTGAGCCAGCGAAAGACCCCGGATTTGTCCAACACCACCCCGCTTTCGTCCAACTTCCAGCGGCCAGCGCTGATTACGCTGGCCACTCGCAACCAGAGGATTCACCCCATGACGTACCTCTTCAGCCCACCTGCCGTGGTCAGCCTGCCCATCCAGGGCACTGACGCACGCTTCCCGGTAGGCCGGGTGTTCTGCCTGGGCCGCAACTACCCGTGGCCACAGGCGAGCGACCCAGCGCCGAGCGAGCCGGTGTTCTTCATGAAGCCTGCCTGCAACGTGGTCGAGGCCAAGGGCGAGCTGCCCTTCGCACCGGCCACCGACGAGTTCTGCCACGAGATCGAACTGGTGGTGGCGATTGGCAAAGGCGGCGCCAACATCGACCCAGCCCATGCCCTGGAGCACGTGTACGGCTACGCCGCAGGCCTGGACCTGACCCGCCGCGACCACCAGCGCCTGGCCAAGCAGCAGGGCCTGCCGTGGGAAGGCGCCAAGGTGTTCGAAGCCGCTGCGCCGATGACCGCCATCGTGCAGGCCAGTTGGCCGCTGGATGCCGAGCTGTGGCTCAAGGTCAACGGCCAGGAGCGCCAGCGCGCTCACCTGTCGCAACAGACCTGGCCGCTGGATGAAGTCATCGCGCGCCTGTCGCGCCTGCTGCCGCTGCGCCCTGGCGACCTGATCATGACCGGCAGCCCGCCCGGCGTCGCCACGCTGGAGCCGGGCGATGTGATCCACGCCGGCATCGACGGTATCGCCGAACTGACCCTGCAGGTGGGCCCGCGCCCCGCCTCCCAAGCCGCCTGACACCGGAGCCGCACATGCCACACGCACCCACCAAGAAAATCGCCCTGGTCACCGGCGCCGGCAGCGGCATCGGCCGCGCCGTCGCGCTGGCGCTGCTCGAAGACGGCTTCAGCCTGGTGCTCGCCGGGCGCCGCGCCGAGCCGTTGCAAGCGATGGTCGAACAGGCCCGCGCCGCAGGCCACGAGGCCATGGCCGTGCCGACCGATGTGCGCGACGAGCACAGCGTCGCAGCCCTGTTTGCCGCCATCGAAGAGGTGCACGGGCGCCTTGACCTGATCTTCAACAACGCTGGCATCAACGCCCCAGCGGTGCCCATCGACGAGCTGCCACTGGAAAACTGGCGCAATGTGGTCGCGACCAACATCGATGGTGTGTTCCTCTGCGCCCGCGCAGCCTTCGGCCTGATGCGCCGCCAGCAGCCGCAAGGTGGTCGCATCATCAACAACGGCTCGATCTCGGCACACACCCCGCGCCCGTTCACCGCCCCCTACACCGCCAGCAAGCACGCGGTGCTGGGCCTGACCAAGGCCCTGGCGCTGGATGGCCGGCCTTATCAGATTGTCTGCAGCCAGGTGGACATCGGCAACGCCCTGACCGAACTGTCCGAGCGCATGACCCGGGGCGTGCGCCAGGCCAACGGCGATATCGCCCCCGAACCCATGGTCGATGTGCGCCACGTGGCCGATGCGGTGCGCTACATCGCCGCGCTGCCGCTTGAGGCGAACGTGCTGAACATGACCGTGATGGCCAGCAACATGCCCTTCGTTGGCCGTGGCTGAAAACTTTCGGGGAGCGCAGCCCTAAGGGCTCGGCGATCGCCTACACCCTGATCATTGTTCCTGGAGTGCCCCATGAAACCTGAAGTCCTGCAACTGAGCGCAATCCTGATCCCGCAGATCCGCGAGCGCCTGGAAACCCTGTTCACGGTCCATCGCCTGTTCGAGCAAAGCGACAAGGACGCCTGGCTGGAGGCCAACGGCGCCCGCATCCGCGGGGTCATCACCGGCGGCCACACCGGCATCACCCAGGCGGTGATGGCGCGTCTGCCCAACCTTGAAGTGATCGCGGTCAACGGTGTCGGCACCGATGCCGTCGACCTGGCCTACGCCCGCGACCGCGGCATCCCGGTCACCGCCACCATCGGCGCGCTGACCGAAGACGTCGCCGACCTTGCCATCGGCCTATTGATTGGCGTGGCCCGCGGCATCAGTACCGGCGACCGTTTCGTACGCGCCGGCCTCTGGGCCACCAGCCCTACCCCGCTGGCACCGCTGCCACTGGCGCGCCAGGTATCGGGCATGCGCGTGGGCATCGTCGGCATGGGCCGGGTGGGCCGCGCCGTGGCCCAGCGCGCTGCCGCGTTCGGCTGCCCGATCAGCTACACCGACCTGCACGCCCAGGACGTGCCCTACAGCTTCGAGGCCGATCTTGCGCAACTGGCCCACAACAGCGATGCGCTGATCCTCGCCGCTGCCGCCGACAAGGGTGAGGCGCTGATCACCCGCGACGTCCTCAAGGCGCTGGGCCGCGAGGGTTACCTGATCAACATCGCCCGCGGCAAACTGGTCGACGAGCCGGCCCTGCTGGCAGCGCTCGAAGCCGGCGAAATCGCCGGGGCCGCGCTGGATGTATTCGTCGACGAGCCGCGCGTACCCGAAGCGTTGTTCGCCCGTGAGGACGTGGTGCTGCAACCGCACCGCGCCAGCGCCACCGTGCAAACCCGCACGCGCATGGGCGAAATGGTGGTTGCCAGCCTGGTCGATGTGTTCGCCGGGCGCCAGCCGCAAGGGCTGGTGCAGTAGGCTCGAAGCCCCCAGCACCGGGCGATTCGGTGACCGCTGTCACTTGCCTGTCGCCCGGTGCTTGCAGGCTGCGCGGCGAAGCATTAGCGTGTTCGGCCTCGACGCATGGAGCAGCGCTATGGCCGCCTACCTGACCCAGGACCTGACCCTGGAGCTGGGCAATGAAACGCCCGAAGACACCAGCATGAACATGCTCGCCTTCCGCGAGCGTGGCACCAGCCTTGTAATCGCCCGCAGCCCGTTGCCTGCCGGGCAAACCCTCGAAAGCCTGTACCAGCAACAGCTTGAGCAGTTGCGCGAGCGCCTGGGCGCAGTGATCAGCGAGCCGCAGCCAGTCAGCGCCGGGGCTGCACAGAACATTCATGGGTTGGAAATCAGCCTGCAGTTCAAGCGCGGCGAAGTGGTCTCCTACCAGCGCCAGCTGGCCTACGCCCCTGCCGGGCAGGCCCGTTTCGTGGCGATCAGCTACAGCAAGGAAACCCCGCTGGAGCCCGCCGACCTGGCCCATTGGCAGGCCATCAAGGCCGGTTTGCAACTGAACTGACACGCCCGAAAGAGACGGCACATGGACGATAGCCTGCACGCCGCCCGCCTGGGCGACCTCATCCTGCACCCACCTTTGATGGCCGAACTGGTCAGCACCCTCACCGAGGCCGTGGTCTACGCCGCCGCTACGGCGGCGGTAGCTGCAGCCATTGGCGGCGCGGTGGTAGCGGTGGTCGGCACAGGCGGTGCGGCCACCGCGCTGACGCCACTGATCGCCGGCGCCCTGGTGGGTGCTGCGGCCATGTTGCCCGGCGGCGAAGACAAGAGCATTGGCGAGCAGATCAGCGGCTTCAGCGACTGGGTCGGCAATTCGATGTTCCCGCCTGAGCCTTATGGGGCGATCCAGACAGGTTCGGACAACACCCATATCAACGGGATACCGGCAGCGCGGGCGGCAGGTATCAGTACCGGCCCGGTTACCGCCGAGGCTCCCGAAGAGGAGCCCTCAATACTGGAGAACGTCGGCGCCTACGCCATGCTCGGGGCATCCATGATGCTGCCCATCATCGGTCTGGCCCAGGAAATAAACGGCATTTTCAACCCCCCGATCAGCCAGCCCGCAGACCCGGGAACACAGCCTGCAAACCACGACAAAGCACAGTGCAGCAAGCACCCTCCAATGCCAGAGCAGTTCGTGGCGCAAGGATCGGACAAAGTCTTCATCAATGGCCAACCAGCCGCCAGGGTAGGCGACAAGACTACCTGCGACGGCCCTATCGGCATGACCTTCTCACCGAACGTGCGTATTGGCGGCGGTACGCTGACAGTGCGGGATATCCGCGATGGCAAAAGCGCGCTGGCGAAGGCCATCGGCTTGGTCGCTGGTATGCTCATCGCTCGCCGCGGACGTGTGCGTGCACGCCCCGGCAAAGCCCCCAAGCCTGGTTCGAAAATCCCGCGCTGCAAAGGGAGGCCGGTGGTGGTGTCTACGGGCAGCAAGCTGCTCGACGGCCCTGAGGATCACGATTTCACCCTGCCGGGGCTGCTGCCAATCGAATGGACTCGGCGCTACGACAGCAATGATATGCGCACTGAGGGGCTGCTGGGCAAAGGCTGGAGCCTGCCCTATGAGGCTGAAGTCCAACGGGTGGAACACCCTCAGGGCGGAGATCTGTGGATCTACGTCGATGAGGAAGGTACCCGGCTGGAGCTAGGCCGGCTGCAGGTGGGCAGCGCGTTCGTCAGCTCGATGGACGGCCTGGCATTTTTTCAGCAGGACTCTGGCATTACTGTGGTTGAAGACATCTATAGCGGTCGCTATCAGGTGTTCAGCGTTGACCCGCTCAACAAGCGGCGTTCCCGACTGGTACAACTCGGCGACCGCAACCTCAATCGTCTTGACCTTTTGCATGATGTTTCGGGCCGCCTCCAATATCTGGTTGATACCTTCGGCCGAACGGTTGTCGAGCTGTGCTACGACGCTGTCCATCCTCGCCGAGTTGCGCAGGTCAGGCGG
Organism: Pseudomonas sp. SWRI51; assembly: GCF_014268825.1. Classification (NCBI taxonomy): domain Bacteria; kingdom Pseudomonadati; phylum Pseudomonadota; class Gammaproteobacteria; order Pseudomonadales; family Pseudomonadaceae; genus Pseudomonas; species Pseudomonas sp. SWRI51. The sequence continues at coordinate 14,127 of NZ_JABWRG010000072.1, forward strand.
GTTTATCTGCGCCCAGGCAACGAGTTCGATGTGCTCAGCCACGAGCCTCTGGTCACTTACGGCTACACCGCAAGCGGGCAGCTCAGCGAAGTCACTGACCGAGAGGGGCGATGTGTCAGGCGTTTCAGTTACACCGCTGAAGGCTACATGGCCAGTCAGACACTGCCGGCTGGCGGAGTCTTCCATTACCAGTGGCAGCGCTACCCGGTACTTTCCAGGCCCGCCCACGGAGAAAGCCTCAGCAACACCTCGATGCCGACCTTGCTCGAGACCCAACCAGATCATGAATGGAGAGTGGTGCGTCACTGGGGAGGCACAGGCGAGGAATACCATTTCGAGTACGATATTGCTACCGGCCATACACAAGTCACCGACAGTTTGGGACGGATAGAGCACTTCCTTTGGGGCGCCCAGTACGAGCTTTACGCCTACACCGACCCCAACGGAGACTGTTGGCGAGAAACCATCGAGAACGGTCAGCTTGTCGAGACACAGGACCCGCTGGGTAACACCTGGCGTTATAGCTATGACTCGATCGGCCGGATGGTGGCCAGTGAAGACCCGCTGGGGCGCACTCACACCTACCTCTACACCGAGCACTGGTCCTTGCCAACCAGCGTGACCGATGGCGCTGGCCGAACTCGCAGATACCAGTACGACCGCAAAGGCAACCTGACCTGCGAAACAGACCCGTTGGGCAGGCAGACACGCTATCAGCACGACGCACATGGCCGCGTCATCCGTATCACCGACCCGCTGGGCAAAATACGGCACCTGCAATGGAACGACCATGGTCAACTGCTGGCCTATCGCGATTGCTCCGGGATGCAGACCACCTACCGCTATGACGCACGCGGAAATCTGAAGCAAACAACAGATGCGCAGGGGGCAGTGACCCACTTCGATCACGACGGGTGCGCGAACCCGATCTCCATCCAGCACCCAGATGGTCGAGTCGAGCGCTACGTGTTCGACAGCTCAGGCAAGCTATCCAGGCATATCGACCCGGCTGGCCAGGCTACTCAATGGCAGTACGACAGTTGCGGGCGCCTGGTCAGCCGCACCGATGCAATGGGTTTGACCGTTCGATACACCTACGATGCCTACGGGCGCATGCGCCAGTTGAGCAACGAAAACAATGAGCACTACCATTTTGAATGGGACGCCCTTGATCGGCTGGTCGCGCAACAAAATCTCGATGGCAGCGGAACCAGTTATCGCTACGCGGCCAACGGTGAGCTGACGCAGCTACGCCACCCTCGCCAGATAAACGGGGAACAGGCGGCGCAGATACAGCATTATTGCAGGGATGCAGCAGGCCGCCTGGCAAGCAAACGTACCGCCGACGGGCTGACCGAATACATCTATGATCACGCCGATAATCTGCTTTCAGTGCAATTCACCAGCCTGAAAGGCGAAGTGCAGCAGGTAGCTTTCAGCTACGACCCGCTGGATCGGATAATCAGCGAAACTGCCCAACTGGGTACACTGCAACTGGAGCGCGATGAACTCGGCAACTTGCAGACGGTGATCCTCGACGACCTGCGGCGGATCAACTACCTGTATTACGGTTCTGGCCATCTGCACCAGATCAACCTCGACGGGCGAGTCATCAGCGACTTCGAGCGCAACGACTTGCACGCCGAAGTTCTGCGCAGCCAGGGACAATTGGCTACTCGCACCCGCCATGATTTCGCCAATCGCATCGTGCAAAAGGCCATATACAACGCCGATGCCTCCAGCGCTTCGCTGGCGTTGTTGCAAAAAGACTACCAGTACGACGCGGGCGGGAACCTGGCCGCGGAGACACTGACGCCATTCCAGCCCTGCCCGCCAACCTCATCTGACAGGCTTTCGCAGTTGCCTGGCATGGCCGGCTTCACCTTGCCCTCGCAAACCACGCGGCGCTACGACCATGGGCCCACCGAGCGCCTGCATGCAGTCACATCCACCACCGCTGACAACCCAAGCCCGCGAGTGGAAATTCATGCCTATGACAAAGCTGGCAATCTGCTTGACGGTTATCAGGTCAATCGCACCGTAAGGCATGACCAGTTGCTCAGTCACGACGGCAAGCACTATCGCTATGACGGTTTTGGGCGCCTGGTCGAGAAGCGCAGCGCCAGCATGTTGACGCAGCGTTTCGAGTACGACGCAGAAGACCGCCTGACGCGGGTGCATCAACAGCGTGGCCCGATCAGCGAGAGGATCGAGTTCACCTACGACCCGCTCGGTCGCCGCACCAGCAAGACCCTTTATCGCGAAGGGGTCGCCCAAGCGCTCAGCCACACGCAGTTTCAATGGCAGGGGCTCCGCCTGTTGCAGGAGATTACTGATAGTCGGGCGAGTGTGTACGTGTACACCGATGCTTACGGCCATGAACCGTTGGCGCGCATCGATGGTTGTGCCGGCGAAGAACGCCTGCGGTACTTCCACACCAATGTGGCCGGCCTGCCTGAGCAGCTCAGCACAGAGGATGGCGAAATTGTCTGGCAGTGCCAGTACAGCGCTTGGGGCGCCCCGCTGGATGAGCGACACAGCACGGATGAGACCCAGCCGCAAAACCTACGCTACCAAGGGCAGTACCTGGACCGCGAGACGGGCCTGCACTACAACACGTTCCGCTACTTCGACCCGGACATCGGCCGCTTCACTCAGCCCGACCCGATAGGTTTAGCGGGCGGTACCAACCTCTATCGTTATGCGCCCAACGCATTGCTCTGGATCGATCCATTCGGCTGGATGCCATTCTGGAAGCCACTCAAGCACGATGGCATGGGGCATCACCCGTTTCCTCGCGGGCACGCCGATGACCATGGTTTCTCCGAACTCTCGAGCAAATGGGACTCACCCTCCTGGTACCCGAACGAGGTCGACGGCTCAGATAAAGTGCACGAGAATTTCCACAAGGCAATCGCCAAGGAGGGGGTACCGTTCTCGAGCAAGTTCAAAGGGACTACGGCAGACCTGCTGAGCAAGATCGACAAAGCGTATAAACCGTTCACTGAAAAGGGCTTCCTGAAGATTCCCCGGACTGGGCAAATTCTGGCCAAGGACGTGACCATTGGCGAAGCCTTCCGAAAAATCATCGGTTCCAGCAAAACACCAGGATGCGATCTATGAAGAACATCGCCAACATCACGCTGTACGCTCCCGGGATCGTGCTGTTCGACCCACACACCTTGCAGGCCTTCCTGCGCCGCATCGACTACCGCTCCAACGATGTATTTGATCTGTTCATCAATGATCAGGCGGTAGGCAACCAAGCCATCGTCGAGGGAGTGATCTTCCCCATCTACCAAATTCCAGATGATGACTATGCGGTATTCGTAGACGATGCTGGTGCCTTGGCCACAGGTGCCACCAGGCACCTCACCTACCACGGTGCACCGCTGCATATCACCTCAGGGGTACTGATTGTCGCCGACCTCGGGGCACTCATGGCTTGGGACCCGCAGTTCTTCACAAACTACCTCGCCAACTATGAGGACCGGCTGAAGAACAATGATTACCTTGAAGTTGCCCCAGGCAATTACCTGGTCGACATCAGTGGCTACAGCGGGCTAGGGGCGCCGCTGCATCCATTCGGCTACGGCCTGCACTTCAAGCCGGTGCAGCAATTGCCCGCAACCCTGCCCCGTGAAGATTTCGACTTCTCGCTGGAAAGCGCAATGCCCCACATGGGCTGATCGACGTGCAGTGCCAGGCTCTGTCTGAAGTGTATCTGCACTCGCCCGTACGGCGTTGAAACGGCGCTCGGAATGCTCATGTACTCCAATACAGTCGAGCACGACCCCGGCCGTGCCTTGCCCCGTCTCGCCTTGTCTGGCCTTCGCGCAGACACATTTCAGACAGACCCTAGCGCCGGGCAAGCTCCACCTGGCCGCCGCTGATCCGCGCTGCCCACACCGGCAGCGCCTGTTGCGGGTCCTCAAGGCAACGCCCGCTGTCCAGGCAGAAATGCTGTTTGTACAGCGGCGCGGCCACCACCAGCTCACCTTGTACCGAGCCAACCAAGCCACGCCCGATGATGTTGGCCCCTGAGCGCGGGTCGCGGTTGCCGACGGCAAACAGCTCACCGCCCTGCCCCGGCAGGTAGAACAGCGCCACCTGCTGGCCTTCGTGCCAGACCACCACCCCGGAATCGGCGACCAGATCAGCCGCAGTGCACACGGCTAGCCAGTTGCTTTGCGTCTTTACAGCAGCATTGGACAGGTTCATCACACAGCCTCCTCATGGGTCGGGATCAGGTGCAGCGCGCCGGCCGGGCGGCGTTGGCCGCGTTCGCGGACAAAATGCACGTCGGGGTCGGGGCGTTCGTCGTTGACGAAGGTGCGGAAACGCTTGAGTTTTTCCGGGTCGCTCAGGGCGTTGGCCCATTCGCATTCATACTGCTCGACTACGTGCTGCATCTGCGCTTCAAGCTCGGCAGCAATGCCGAGGCTGTCGTCCAGCACCACCTGCTTGAGGTAGTCCAGGCCGCCTTCGAGGTTCTCGCGCCATACCGAGGTGCGCTGCAGCTTGTCAGCGGTACGGATGTAGAACATCAGCACACGGTCGATCAGGCGCACCAGGGTTTCGTCGTCAAGGTCGGTGGCGAACAGCTCGGCGTGGCGCGGGCGCATACCGCCGTTGCCGCACACGTAGAGGTTCCAGCCCTTGTCGGTTGCAATCACGCCGATGTCTTTGCTTTGCGCTTCGGCGCATTCGCGGGTGCAGCCCGATACCGCGAACTTGAGCTTGTGCGGCGAGCGCAGGCCCTTGTAGCGGTCTTCCAGGCGCAGCGCCATGGCCACGCTGTCCTGCACGCCATAGCGGCACCAGGTGCTGCCGACGCAGGACTTTACCGTGCGGGTGGACTTGCCGTAGGCGTGGCCGGTTTCGAAGCCAGCCTCGATCAGCTCGCCCCAGATCAGCGGCAGCTCGTGCAACTGGGCGCCGAACAGGTCGATGCGCTGGCCGCCGGTGATCTTGGTGTAGAGGTCGTATTTTTTTGCCACCTGGCCGATGACGATAAGTTTTTCCGGGGTGATTTCGCCACCAGGAATGCGCGGCACCACTGAGTAGGTGCCGTTTTTCTGCATGTTGGCCATGAAGGTGTCGTTGGTGTCCTGCAGCGGCACCAGCGCCGGGTCCATGATCGGCTGGTTCCAGCACGAGGCCAGAATGTTGCCCACTGCCGGCTTGCACAGGTCACACCCAACATGGCCCTTGCCGTGGCGTTGCAGCAGGTCGGCGAAGGTGCGAATGCCCTCTACCCGCACCAGCGCGTAAAGCTCCTGGCGGGTGTAGGCGAAGTGCTCGCACAGGCTCTTGTCCACGGCCACCCCGCGGGCGCTGAGCTCGTGCTCGACCACCTGCTTGAGCAGCGCCGAGCAACCACCGCAACCACTGGCAGCCTTGGTGCAAGCCTTGACCGAACCCAGGTCTGCACAGCCGCCGTCGATGGCGGCGCACACCGCGCCCTTGCTGACGTTGTGGCACGAGCAAATGGTCGCGCTGTCGGGCAACGCATCGGCGCCAAGCGCTGGCGCCCCTGCGCCTTGCGGCAGAATCAACGCCGCAGGGTCGGCCGGCAGCTTGATGCCGTTCTGGGCGTACTGCAGCAGGGTGTCGTAATAGCTGTTGTCGCCCACCAGCACCGCACCAATCACGTGCTTGCCGCTGGCATCGACCACCAGGCGCCGGTACGAGGCGTTGGCTTCATCGATGAAGCGGTAGCTGCGCGCACCGGGCGTGGCACCATGGGCATCGCCGATGGAACCGACGTCGACGCCCAGCAGCTTGAGTTTGGTCGACATGTCGGCACCAGTGAACGCCGTGGCAGCCTCGCCCATCAGCAGCGCCGCAAGGTTACGGGCCATGGCATAGCCCGGCGCAACCAGGCCGAAAACGCTGCCGTTCCACGAGGCGCACTCGCCGATGGCGAAGATCTGCGGGTCGCTGCTGGTGCAGTGGTTGTCGATCACCACCCCGCCACGGGGGGCGACTTCCAGGCCGCAGGCACGGGCCAGGGCGTCCTGGGGGCGGATGCCGGCCGAGAACACCACAAGGTCGGTTTCCAGGTGTTCGCCGCCGTCGAAGTTCATGCGGTAGCGGTAGTGCTCGCCGGCGCTGATCGACTGGGTAGCGCGGGACAAGTGCACGCCCACGCCCAGCGCTTCGATCTGCGCTTTCAGGGCGGCGCCGCCATCGTTGTCGAGCTGCACCGGCATCAGCCGTGGGGCGAACTCCACCACGTGGGCTTGCAGGCCGAGGGATTTAAGCGCATTGGCCGCCTCCAGCCCCAGCAGCCCACCGCCGACCACCACGCCACGGCGCGCCGAGCTTGCGGCAGCGCGGATGGCGTCCAAGTCATCGAGGGTGCGGTAGACCAGGCGTGCATCACCCGCCGAACCTTCAATCGGTGGCACGAACGGGTAGGAACCGGTGGCCAGTACCAACTGCGCATAGCCGTAGCGGCCCTGGGCGGTGACCACTTCGCGGCGCTCGCGGTCGATTTCCCGCACCGCCTCGCCCAGGTGCAGGTGCACGCCGTTGTCGCCATAGAACGCCTGGTCGCACAGGGCCAGGGTTTCGGCGCAACTGCCGGCAAAGTATTCGGAGAGGTGCACACGGTCGTAGGCGCGCTGACGCTCTTCGCCGAACACATGCAGCTCGAAGCGCTCAAGCGCACCGCGTGCGACCAGTTGTTCGACACAGTGGTGGCCAACCATGCCGTTGCCGACAATGACCAGTCGTTCTCTGGGTGCGCCGTTCGCTGTTGCCTTCATAGCCGATCCTCGATCACGGAAAACAAAAAAGGCGCCTGGAGCTAAAGCTCCAGGCGCCTTTGCCTGTACTCATCAGTGTGTGCCCGTGGATGATCGCCGTTGATCAGCGGGGCTGTTGTGCAAAGGTCAAAGCAGGGACTGTGCCAAACCTTGCAAGCGCGGTCTCTGTAGGAGCGGCCTTGTGTCGCGAAAGGGGTGCGAAGCAGCCCCAGCCCTATGAGCGTGGTGCGCGTATCCTGGGGGCGCTTCGCCCCCCTTTCGCGACACAAGGCCGCTCCTACACCATCAAAGCAACTCCCACGCAGCCGTTGAACCAAGCCGAAAACGAACCAACCCAGTGCAACGCTCACCACTCTGGTGCACTCAATACACATCCCGGCGATAACGCTTGTCGCGCCCCAGCGCCTCGACATAAGCGCCCGCCGCAGCGTCATCCATGCCGCCATGCGCGGCCACCACCTGGCGCAGCGCGCTATCGACGTCCCTGGCCATGCGCTGGGCGTCGCCGCACACATACACCACCGCCCCCGCCTGCAACCACTGCCACAGCTCGGCGCCATGCTCTAGCAGGCGGTGCTGCACATAGATCTTCTCGGCCTGATCACGGGAAAACGCAGTGCTCAGCCGCAAGTGCCCACTGGCCTCCCAGGCCTGCACCTGGTCGCGGTAGTAGAAGTCGCAGGCGGCTTGCTGCTCGCCGAAAAACAGCCAGTTGCGCCCGCTGGCCCCGCGCACTTCACGCTCTTCGAGAAAACCGCGAAACGGCGCGATGCCTGTGCCGGGGCCGATCATGATGATCGGCGTGGCGTCGTCGTCAGGAAGATGAAAATGCTTGGAGGGCTGCGGAAAAATCGCCACATCAAGCGCACCGGCACGGTCGGCCAGGAACGTCGAGCACACCCCTTTGCGCTCGCCATAGCGCACTGTCGAGGTAGTCAGGTGCACCTGGCCTGGATGCGCAGCAGGGCTTGAGCTGATCGAATACAGGCGCGGCTGCAACGGTTTCAGCAGGTCCAGCCAGGTGTCCAGCGCCAGCCGCTGGGGGAAGGCGCGCAGCACATCGGCCAGTTGCCGGCCCCATAGCCAAGCCTTGAGTTCGCCAGGCTCAAGGCCCGCCAGGTCTGCGCTGGTTTGGCTGAACACGTCCAACTGCGCGGGCGTCACCCGAGTGATATCCAGATGGCGCGCCAATGCGTAGGCAAGCGTCATCGGCGGCTGGCCCTTGAGCTGCACCTGGGTGGCGCCATCGAGCTGCATCAGCGCCAGCACCTCATCGACCAGCGCCGGGCAGTTGCGCGGCCATACGCCCAAGGCATCGCCGGGCTGGTAGGTGAGGCCGCTGCCGCTGAGGTCGAACACGATCTGCCGGGTTTCCTTGCTGGAGCCGGGGCCGCTGAGCAGCCGATTTTCCAGCAGCGGAGCCCGCCATGGCTGTCGGCGGCTGTGGCCGTCAGCCAGCGGCGCGGCCTCGGCAAGTGGTTTAGCGCTGCCCAGCTGTACCAGCAGCCTGGCCAGCCAGTTGTCGAAGGCTTCGTCGAAGTCCGGTTCGCAATCGACCCGGTCCAGCAAGCGGTGGGCGCCGAGTTCGGCCAAGCGCTGGTCGAGCTTGCGCCCAAAGCCGCAAAACTGGCCGTAGCTCGAATCGCCAAGGGCCAGCACCGCATAGGGCAGCGCGGCGCAGTGCTGGCCCTGCTCGCCTTGCAGGGCGTGCCAGAACGCCGCGCCGCTGTCTGGGGCGTCGCCATCACCGAAGGTACTGGCGATCAGCAGCACGCTGGCGGCGCCCACCAACTGCTGGGGGCTCACCGCTTCCATGCAGCTCAGCTCAACGGCAAGCCCGGCGCTGCGCAAGCGCTCGGCGCAGCTTTGGGCCAACGCTTCGCCGTTGCCGGTCTGAGAAGCCCAGAGCACGCGGTGGCGCGGCGCTTGCGCAAGTGCAGGCTCGATTGGCGCTGCAAGGTCCAGCTCGACCGCCTCGATACGCTCCCCCGCCACACGTTCCAGCGCCACCGCGCAGTGCTTGAACGCCGGCTGCAACGAGGTGGGGTCCACCGCATCGCAGGTAACGGCGTTGATTGCCAGTTGCTCGCCATACAGGTCGTTCCAGTGGAACGGCGCAAAGCAGCTGCCGGGCAGTACCCGGTCGCTCAGCCTGGCCGGCAGCAGCGCCTGGCCACGCCGCGAGCGGATCGACACCTGGTCCTTGTTGGCGATGCCCAGGCGCTGGGCGTCGTCGGGGTGGATCTCGACAAAAGGCCCAGGGTCGAGCTTGTTCAGGCTCGCCACCTTGCCGGTCTTGGTCAGGGTGTGCCACTGGTGCTGCACACGCCCGGTGTTGAGCACGAACGGGAAGTCCGGGTCGGGCAGTTCGGCAGGTGGCAGCCAGGGCCTGGCGAAAAAGCGCGCCTTGCCGCTGGCGGTGGGGAACGCCAACGCAGGCACCTGGCCGTTGGCGCCGCGCAACAGCGGCTGGCTGATGCCATCGTTGCGGTAGCGCTGCGGGCTGCGGTGATCGGCCCGCCCCGGTGCGCTGGGCCACTGCTGCGGGCGCTCGCGCAGTTGGCGGTAGCCGATGCCGCGCAGGTCGTAGCCGGTGGCGGGGTTGCAGAAACGGCGGATTTCCTCGAATACCGACTCGGCATCGGGGTAGTCGAACGCATGCCCGTAGCCCATGGCGCAGGCGATGCGGGCGATGATGCGCCAGTCTTCCAGGCTCTGCCCCGGCGGCTCGACGGCGCGCGGCATCAGCGTCAGGTTACGCTCGCTGTTGATCATCACGCCCTCCCCTTCTGCCCACAGTGCAGCGGGCAGCAGAATGTCGGCGTAGCGGTTGCTTTCAGTGTCCAGAAACGCATCCTGGCTGATCACCAATTGCGCCTGGGCCAGGCCGTCGATCACCTGCTGGCGGTTGGCGACGCTGGCCACCGGGTTGCTGCAGATAATCCAGCAGGCTTTGACCTCACCGCTTTTCATCTGCTCGAACAGCGCCACCGTGCCTTCACCGCCTTCGCTGCGCAACGTGCCCGGCGCCAATTGCCACTGCTGCTCGACGAAGGCGCGGTCGGCGGCCACCTGCGCCGAGCGCTGCCCCGGCAGCCCGGGGCCCATGTAACCCATCTCGCGCCCGCCCATGGCGTTGGGCTGGCCGGTCAGCGAAAACGGCCCGCTGCCGGGGCGGCAGATGGCGCCGGTGGCCAGGTGCAGGTTGCACAATGCGTTGCTGTGCCAAGTGCCGTGGATGCTCTGGTTCAGGCCCATGGTCCAGCAGCTCATCCAGTCACCGGCCTCGCCGATCAGCCGCGCGGCCTGATGGATGGCGGCAGGCTCAAGGCCGGTGATGGCCGCCACGCGCTCGGGGGTGTAGTCGGCCAGAAACGCCGGCATCTGCGCCCAGTCTTCGGTGTGCTGGGTGATGAACGCCGGGTCGGTATGGCCGTTGACGTGCAACAGGTGCAGCAGGCCATTGAGCAGCGCCATGTCGGTGCCTGGGCGCAGTTGCAGGAACAGGTCGGCCTTGTCGGCAGTCGCACTACGCCGAGGGTCGACAACGATCAGCCGGGCGCCGGCCTTGAGCCGGTCGAGCAGGCGCAGAAAGAGGATCGGGTGACAGTCGGCCATATTCGCGCCGATCACCAGAAACACCTCGGCACGCTCGAAGTCCTGGTAGCTGCCGGGCGGGCCGTCGGCGCCCAGCGACTGCTTATAGCCGCTGCCGGCGCTGGCCATGCACAGGCGCGAGTTGGACTCGATGTGCCGGGTGCGGATGTAGCCCTTGGCCAGTTTGTTGGCCAGGTACTGCGCCTCCAGCGACATCTGCCCGGACACATACAGCGCCACGGCGTCGGCGCCATGCTGGTCGATGATCGCCCGCAGCCGCGCTGCCGCGTCTTCGATGGCGGCATCCATGCCGGTACGCACCGGCGGCGGCTGGCGCTGGCGGCGCACATAGGCGTGGGCCATGCGTCCGACCTCGAGCGGCACATGGGCAGTGAGGCCCTTGGTGCACAGCCGCCCGAAGTTGCTGGGGTGCTGCTTGTCGCCGCTAACCTTGACCACCCTGCCTTCGCGCACGCTCATGACAATGCCGCACCCTACGCCGCAATACGGGCAAACGCTGCGCACCTCGCTGCTGCTCATCGGCGATCTCCTGCTGATGAAACGCCAAAGGCGCCGGCTGCCGCGCCTGCACAAGCAAGCGAAGCAACACGGCGCCTTCGTCGTGATGAAAAAGCGGCCATCGACGTTGATGGCCTGGATGCAGGAGTCACAGCAAAAGCCGGGCCAGCCCAGAGGTGGGAGATTCCATGGTTCTGCGCAAGCCTGTGCTGGCCTCATCGCAGGCTGTCGCCAGCTCCCACAGAGACCGCGCACAGTCGCAATATTGAGGCATTGCCCAGCCCCTGTGCGAGCTGGCAACAGCCTGCGATGGGGCGCGCAGCGGCCCCAAAACTGCACACGCCCGCACCGGGGTGTGGCACAGCACATGCACAAGAGGATATGATCCGTATACGTTTCATATACAGGTACAACCCGCCATGGGCATCGTCAAGATCTGCGACACCCTCCACGAAGACCTGCGCGTGGCCAGCGCTGCCCTGTCGCGCTCGATCAACGCCCAGGCCGAGCACTGGATTCGCCTCGGCATGCTCGCCGAGCTGCACCCGCAAGCCACCTACCAGGACCTGCTGCGCCAGTTGCTGCGCCAGGAGCAAGCCAACCTCAAGGAACTGCTGCAATGAGCCAGGTCATTCTCAAGGACGCCGCGCAACTGGCCCTGATGCGCCGTGCCGGGCAGTTGCTGGCGCAGGTGTTCGAGCACCTGGACGGGTTCATCGGCCCAGGCGTGACCACCCTGCAGATCAATGACCGCGCCGAAGCGTTCATCGTCGAGCAGCTCAAGGCACGCCCGGCGAGCAAGGGCCAGTACGGCTTTCCCTATGCGCTGAATACCTCGGTCGACCACGTGGTCTGCCACGGCATGCCAAAGGTTGACGAGGTGCTCGCCGAAGGCTCGATCGTCAACGTCGACATCACCCTGGAGCAAGGCGGCTACATTGCAGACTCATCGAAGATGTACTGCATCGGCGCTATCAGCGAAGACGCTCGGCGGCTGGTCGACACCACCTATGAGGCGCTGTTCAAGGGCATCGCCCAGGTGCGCCCCGGCGCGACTCTGGGCGATATCGGCCACGCCATCCAGGCCCATGCCGAGGCCGCAGGCTACAGCGTGGTGCGTGAGTACTGCGGGCATGGCATCGGCCAGCAGATGCACGAAGCGCCCGAAGTGCTGCACTACGGCCAGCGTGGGTTGGGCCTGACCTTGCAGCCGGGGATGGTGTTTACCATCGAGCCGATGATCAACCAGGGCGGGCGCGGCACCCGCACCCTGCGCGACGGCTGGACGGTGATCACCCGCGACCATTGCCTGTCGGCGCAGTGGGAGCATACGGTGGCGGTGACCGAGAGCGGGTGCGAAGTGTTGACCTTGCGCGCCGAAGAACGGGCAAGGTGGGCTGAACCTGCCGAGTGATCCCGCAGTCGCAGCTGAGCGCGGTTTTCTGTAGGAGATCACCCAGCCCTTCCGGGCTGCGCTGTCGCGCAGAGAACAGGGCACCGTGGGAGCGGGCTTGCCCCGCGATGGCCTTCAACCCGCATTCGTACACCACGCGCCGCCACTGCCTGCAC
>NZ_JABWRG010000073.1:0-26481 GCF_014268825.1 Pseudomonas sp. SWRI51
GGGCTGCGCAGCAGCCCCTTGGGCTTTTAGGGCTGCTGCGCAGCCCAACGCGGGACAAGCCCGCTCGCCACAAGGAGATATGTCTGGCGAAAACAGGGGTGTACAAAACCATGGGGGGATCCCCACGGTAACTTACCCCGCCGCCAACGCCGGGCGCAGGCGCCCTTGCTGGCGGCCCTCGTTCTGCATGCAGCGTTCCAGGAACAGGAACATGCAGTCGTAGCTCTTGCAAATGGCTCGCCGCAGCTCGGTACGCAGCCCCAGAGTTGGGTTTTCACCAGCCAAGGTACAGATGATCTCCAACGCCTCCCAAGGGTGCGCATCGTCATACTGCGCGTGCATCTTCAGCCACTTCATCGCCCGCTTTCGCCCCTCTTCCGGGAAGGCCTCGGCGTAGTCCCCCGCACACACCACCGCCGACCACTCACCCGTGGCGCCCTCGATGGCGTAGTTGGTCGCAGCCATGGCAATCGCCAGCGACTCGGTGCTGCACACGCGCCAGCACCAATCATTGAGGCCATTGAGCTCGGGCGGTACTTCCTGGGCCTGCAACTCGTGCAAATGAATGCCATGGGCCTGACACCAATGCACCCAGTAATCGGCATGGTTGAGTTCAACGCGGATATTGCGCATCAACCAGCGCCGCGCCATATCCTCGCCCGCATGGCGGCCATAGCGGGTCTTGGTCAGGTTATGGGCCATATACAGCGAGAACTGCTCAACCACCGGCCAGCCACCAATCAAGTATTGGCGAATGGTCGCCGGGCGCAATTGCCCGTCGCGCAGGCGTTGATAGAACTCATGTTCCACCACCCGGCGCTTGCTTTCGCGACAATCATTAATCAGTTGTTGGGCCCAGTCTGGATAACTGGCCGGATCCATCAATGGTCCAATCCTTATGAACGCATCAATCACTGTCGACTCCTTGGTTCCCTGTGAAGTCCGGGCGCAGCTTAGCGAAAGGTCCCTGGCGCCCGGTGTAACAGGGGCCTCGCCGCAATCCGTTGGCGCTGCAAGCTGTCGCAGGTAAGCACTTGCGGGCGTTCGATGAGATAGCCCTGGGCGTAGTCAACGCCGATTTCCTGCAACGCCTGCTCGATGAGCGGCGTCTCGACAAACTCGGCAATGGTCCGTTTGCCCATGACGTGGCCAATGTGATTGATCACTTCGACCATCGCCCGGTTGATCGGGTCGTCGAGCATGTCTTTGACGAAACTTCCGTCGATCTTCAGGAAGTCTACAGGCAAATGTTTCAAATAGGCGAATGACGACATCCCGGCGCAGAAGTCATCCAACGAGAATTTGCAGCCCAAACCTTTCAATTCATTAATAAAGCGAATCGCACTTCCCAAATTGGCGATAGCGCTGGTTTCGGTTATTTCAAAACAGATTAAGCGAGGCGGAATGTCGTACTCGGCAAACAGCCGGTGCAGGTACTCAAGGAACTTGTCATCGCCAATACTGGTACCCGAAAGGTTGATCGCGCAGACCGCCAACGGCCCTTCACGGCCTTCATCCAGGCACTGCCGGATGACCTGGAACACGCCGCGCACCACCCAACGGTCGAGCGCGGTCATCAGGCCGTAGCGCTCGGCAGCGGGGATGAAACTGTCCGGCAGGATGGTGCGGCCGCTTTCATCGTGCAGGCGTAGTAGAATCTCGATATGGCCGGTTTCATCCTGCCCGCGCAACGGCGCGATTTCCTGGGCATAGAGGCAAAAGCGGTTTTCTTCCAGCGCCACGTGCAGGCGTTGTATCCAGGCCATTTCGCCAAAGCGCATGGACAATTCGCTATCGTCGGCGTGGTACACCTGTACCCGGTTGCGGCCCTTTTCCTTGGCCATGTAGCAGGCCATGTCGGCGGCGCGCAACGAGGCTTCAAGCGTGTTCGGCGCCTGGGCAATATGCACCAGGCCAATGCTGACGGTGGTCACGAACGGCCGGCCCTTCCACACGAAGTGCAGGCTTTGCACCGCTTGGCGCAGTTGCTCGGCGATGCGCTCGGCCTGCTCCGGCGCGCAGCTTTCGAGCAGGATGCCAAACTCGTCGCCGCCCAGCCGGGCCAGGGTGTCGCCCTCCCGCAAGCCTGACTGCAACACCGCGCAAATATGGCGCAGCAGTTCATCACCTGCTGCATGGCCACAGGTGTCGTTGACCAACTTGAACTGGTCCAGGTCCAGGAACATCAGCGAATGCCGACCTGCCTGGCGCGACAGCACATTGAGCGCCTGCTCCAGGCGGTATTCGAACTCGCGGCGGTTGGCCAGGCCCGTCAGGGCGTCATGGGTCGCCTGCCATGACAGGTTGGCGATGTACTGGCGCTCCTGGGTCATGTCATGCAGCACGATGACCATGCCACTGATCTGGCCATCGGTCAGAATCGACGAGCCGACCAGGTTGACCGACACCGTGCTGCCGTCCAGGCGCTGGATCAAGCGGGCATGCTCGGCACCACCCTTGAGGCTGCCATTGAGCACCTGCTCGACCAAGGTGGGGCTGTCGCGCTCGGCGCCTTCCTCCAGCAGGCTGAACAGTGCCGACAGCGGCAAGCCCTGGGCCTGGCCTGCCTGCCAGTGGGTGAGGTGCTCGGCGGCCGGGTTCATGTAGGCGATGCAGCCGTCGACGTCGGTGGTGATCACCGCATCGCCAATCGAGCCGAGCGTGATCTGCGCCCGCTCCTGTTCCTCTTGCAGGGCACTGGCAAATGCCTGGCGCTGGGCCAGCAGCTTGCTCGAGCGGCGCCAGGCCATGGTAATCAAGAACAACGCGGTGATCAGGTTGGTCAGCATCAGCACCTTGAGCAGCATCCGCGAGCCTTCACCGAGGGCGTCACTGAAGGCTTTCGCCGCCGGCGTTACGCCGTCGTTGATGGCGACGATGCGCGCCTTCCAGTCGGTCACCTGGCGGGCATCGACCGCGCCGGTGGCAAAGCCCTGGCGCATCTGCCCGGCCAGCACATCGAGCTGGCTCAGGTAATCGTCGCCGATGTCCCAGTAGTCGATGGCCGTCTGCAGGTAGCTGACATTGCGAAAGTTGCGGTAGAACCAGATGATCCGGGCCACATCCTCAGGGTGGTTGCCGCCTTGCAGGATGCCTTGGCGTGCAGCCTCAAGGTCGGGCACCGGCTGGTCGAGGGCAACGCGCAGCTCGCGGTCGCCCTGGGGCACCAGAATGGCCTGGCGATAACGCTGGTAGGTGAGCGGGTGGCGGTCGTCGGCGTACAGGCTCAGGTAGTAGATGGCATCTTTCTGCGCCTTGGACCACAGGCTCTCGCCGGCAACATAGGCGCGCATCGCAGACAAGGCATAAAGGCTCAGGCTGCCCAGCAGCACCTGGAACGCTACAACGGCGACAAACGGCCAGATAATGCCCAGCAGCCGTGGCGCTTCGAGAGTCCGATTTCCCTTCATGTAATCCCTGTCACTGCGGCAGATAAGGCACGAATCGACCTAGACATCGCTCAGCGTAGGCCATTTGCTCTGAAGCAGCGACAAGTGGCGAGCGGCAAGCGACAAGAAAAAGCAGCGCCGCTGCAGTTGGAGGTTTGCCGCCGATTCACTCAGGTCTGCTGCAAATGCCCGTAGAGCTTGGCGTAAAGCCCGCCGTCGGCGATCAACTGCTGATGGTCGCCGTCTTCCGCCACGCGGCCGCCGTCGAATACCAGCACACGGTCGGCCTGTTTAACGGCCGACAGACGGTGGGCGATGATCAGGGTGGTGCGCCCGCTCAGAAAGCGCGCCAGCGCCTGGTGCAGGTTGTACTCGGTGGCGGCATCCAGCGCCGAGGTGGCTTCGTCGAGGATCACCACCTTCGGCTCGGCCAGTACCATGCGGGCGATGGCCAGGCGTTGGCGCTGCCCGCCCGACAGGCGCACGCCGGAGCGCCCGACGATGCTGTCCAGGCCCTGAGGCAGTGCGGCGATGGTCGCGTCGAGCTGGGCGATACGCAGCGCCTGCCAGCAGGCCTCGTCGCTGCACTCGCGGCCCATGGTCAGGTTGGCGCGCACGCTGTCGTTGAACAACGACGGGTGCTGCAGCACCACTGCGACGTTTTCACGCAGGGTTTCCAGGCCGATTTCCTGAAGGCTGGCGCCACCAAAGCGGATGGTCCCGGCCTGGGCGCTGTAAAGCCCCAGCAGCAACTGCACCAAGGTGCTCTTGCCGCCGCCACTGGCGCCGACGATTGCCACCTTTTCGCCAGGGGCGATGGCCAGGTTCAGTTGGTCCAGTACCGGCTCATCGGCATAGGCAAAGCGCAGGTCACGCACTTCGATGCCGACCGTTTCGCGGGCGCTGAACGGGTCGCAGGCTGCGGCGTACTGCGGCTCGTCAGCCCGCGACAGCAGCTCGTTGAGGCGGCTCAGGGCGCCACCTGCGGCGTAATAGGCGTATTGCAGGTTGAGCAGTTGCTCCACCGGGCCAATCATGAACCACAGGTAGCTGAACACCGCCAGCATCTGGCCGATGGACAGGTCGGAAAACAGCACGGTGAGCATGGCCGCCGCGCGGAAAATGTCGATGCCGAACTGGAACAACAGCCCGCTGGCGCGGCCGCTGGCGTCGCTCTTCCACTGCGAGGCCACCGCGTAGTCGCGCACTTCACGAGCGCGCAGGCCTAGCCGGCCAAGGAAGTAACCCTGGCGGTTGCTCGCCCGGATTTCCTGGATGGCATCGAGGGTTTCGGTCAACGCCTGGGTAAAGCGCCCGGTGCTGTCGTTTTCGAGCTTTTTCAGGTGTTTGACGCGCTTGCCCAACTGCACGGTGAAAAAGATCACCAGCGGGTTGAACAGCAAAATCAGCAACGCCAGCTTCCAGTGCATCCACATCAGGATGGCCGCGGTGCCGGTGAGGGTCAGCATCGCCACCAGGAAGCGGCTCAAGGTTTCGCCGACAAATTTGTCGAGGGTGTCCAGGTCGGTGACCAGATGGGTGGTCACGGTACCGCTGCCCAGGCTTTCGTATTCCTTGAGCGAGATGCGCTTGAGCCGTTCGATCAGGCGGATGCGCAAGCGGTAGACGATGTCCTTGGCCAGGCCCGCGAACAACCTGGCTTGCACCACGTTGCAGGCCAGCGCCGAGACGCGCAGGCACAAGGTGGCGCAGAGCATCAGGCCAATATAGCCGGCCGGCACCTGCCAGCCAGCGGGCAGCAGGTTGTTCATCCACTTCAGCGCCGCGTCACCATTGCCCAGCAGCACTTCATCGACCAGCAGCGGCAGCAACAGCGGAATCGGCACGCTGCACAGTGCGGCGAACACCGCTACCAGGTTGGCGCTCCACAGGGCCTTTTTATGCTGCAGCGCCAGGCGGCGGATTTCGGCCCAGCTCAGGCGATCCGGCGCCGCCGGCGACTGCCCTGGTGTCGGGCCGGGCGAGCCTGGCGCATCAAGCACAGGCGGCCTGCTGCAGCCAGCGGGCAAGCAAAGGTTGCAGGCTCTCCAGGGGTTGGTAGCCATTGGTCACCAACGCCAACTGGCCGTTGCGCTCGGCCAGCAGCGTCGGGAAGCCGGCAATGCCCAGGTCTCGGGCCCAGGCGATATCGTCGACCGTGGCCTTGCGCACCTGCGGGCAGGCGAACTGCTGGGCAAACGGCTCGCGGGCAAAGCCTGCCTGCTCGGCCAGGTCGACCAGTTGCGGGGCGCGGGTGACGTCGATGCCCTGCTCGTAGAACCCGTGCTGGATCAGCTTGAGCAACGCCCACATGCGCGGCTCGTCAAGCTCGCGGGCAGCTACCAGGGCGCGGCAGGCAGGCTCGGTGTCGTAGACAAAACCGTCGGGCATCGCGCCTTCGAAGCTGAACGGCTGCCCGGTGGCATCCTGCACCGCCTGCCAGTGCTCAAGGATGTACTTGCGCGTCGAGGTATCCAGCGCACTGCTGCCGCTGCGCAGCCCGCCTGGCACCAGGTGGGTGGCCACCCCGGCCTCGCGCGCCTGGGCGAACAGGGCCTCGGCCACTGGGGCAAAACCCCAGCACCAGGAGCACATCGGGTCCATCACATAGAGCAGGCGTGCGGACATCGGTCAGGCCTCGGCTTTGTAGTTGAAACCGATCGGGTGTGGCAGGTTGCGCGCCTTGGCCAGTTCGATCTGCTTCTGCCGGTCGATGGCGCTGCGGCGGGTCTTCTCACTGAGGGTGTCCCAGCAGTGCGGGCAGCTCACGCCAGGCGAGTAATGCTCGGACTCGCGATCCTTGGCATCGACCGGGTGGCGGCAGGCGTGGCACTGGTCGTACTCGCCCTCGCTGAGGTCGTGGCGCACGGTGACGCGGTTGTCGAACACGAAGCAGTCGCCGTCCCACAGGCTTTCTTCCTGAGGCACCTCTTCGAAGTACTTCAGCACCCCACCCTTGAGATGATAGACGGCTTCGAAGCCCTCACCGAGCATGTAGCTGGAGGCTTTCTCGCAGCGGATACCGCCGGTGCAGAACATCGCCACCTTCTTGTGTTTGGCGGGGTCGAAGTTGGCCTTGATGTACTCGGGGAACTCGCGGAAGGTCTCGGTCTTGGGGTCGACCGCGCCCTTGAAGGTGCCGATGGCCACTTCGTAGTCGTTGCGGGTGTCGATCAGCAGTACTTCGGGGTCGCTGATCAGCGCGTTCCAATCCTTGGGCTCGACGTAGGTGCCGACGGCCTTGTTCGGGTCGACGCCCGGCACGCCCAGGGTGACGATCTCTTTTTTCAGCTTGACCTTGGTGCGGTAGAACGGCTGTTCGTCGCAGTACGACTCTTTATGGTCGATGTCGACCATGCGCGGGTCGTTGCGCAGCCAGGCCAGCAGGCCGTCGATGCCTTCGCGGGTGGCGGAGACGGTACCGTTGATACCCTCCTCAGCCAGCAGCAATGTGCCTTTGACATGGTTGTCGAGCATGGCTTTGAGCAGTGGTTCGCGCAGCTCGACGTAGTCTGTGAGGGTGACGAATTTGTACAGCGCCGCCACGACGATCGGTTGGGTCATTTGCGTTGAATCTCCAGGTGGCTGCCCTCGTAAGGGGCGAACCGGGCGTTTACATGAACAGGGTTGGGGGGCTGGCCCCATTTCGCGACAAAAGGCCGCTCCCGCAAAGACATTGCTGCCTGTGCAGGAGCGGCCTGGTGCCGCGATGGGCCGCGCAGCGGCCCCGAAGGATGGCGAAGTCTAGCAGAATCCCTGGCGGGAATCAGTGCCCGCCGCCTGCGCACACCGGCGAAGCCGGCGCCACCCCAACCACTGCCCACTCTTCAGGGGTGTAGGTGTGGATGGCCAGGGCATGGATCTGCCCCATCAGCTCGCCCATGGTGGCGTAGACCTTCTGGTGGCGCTTGACGCTGTTGAGCCCGGCAAACTGCGCGCTGACCAGCACGGCTTTGTAGTGCGACTCCTGGCCACGGCTATGCATGTGGCTTTCGTTGTGCACTTCAAGGTGCTGGTCACCTAGCGCGGCCAGCTGCTGCTCGATACGTTGCTGCATGCTCATCGCGTCAGGCTCACTTCTTGGCAGGCGCTACGGCTTTGCCGGCGTTCGGGTCGAGTTCCTTGGTCATGTCGTCAAGCAGCTTGTTGACCACAGGTACCGCAGGTTCCAGGCTCTGCTGGGTCAGCTGGGCCGACTGCTGGGTAACCTTGGGCATTTCACGCAGGACTTTCTTGCCCAGCGGCGACTCGTAGAACTTGACCAGGTCGTTGAGCTCGGCCTCGGTGAAGGTCGCGGTGTACAGGTTGACCATTTGTGGCTTGAGCTTTTTCCAGCCAATGGCGTTGTCCAGGGCAGCATTGGCCTTGGCGGTGTAGCTGTCGAGGACGTTCTTCTTGGTGGCCGGTGCCTTGGTTTGCTCGAAGCGCTGGGCAAACATCTGCTGGACCTGCATGTACACCGGGGTACCCAGCTTGTCGGCATTGGCCAGGGTCAGGAATTTCTCGGCGGCAGCGTTGTGGCTGGCAGTTGCGGCGAGTACCTGGCCGCTGGCGCAAACCAGGGCAACGGCGGCACAGAGGACACGGAGACGGGTCATTGCATTTCCTTCAAGAAAGGGAGGCGGGTACCTCAGAGTAGAGCATTCTGCGCCGTGGTGGCGATGTGCTCAAGTGGCACGACGAGCGACTGAACCGCTCGGTCGATTCAGGGCCTAAACTGCGAGTTCTGGTTAATTCAAGGAGAGCGCGCAGCATGAGCCGTATCGAGACAGACAGCCTGGGCCCGGTCGAAGTTCCTGAGCAGGCCTACTGGGGCGCGCAGACACAGCGCTCGCTGATCAACTTCGCCATCGGCAGCGAACGCATGCCGCTGGCGGTGCTGCATGCCCTGGCGTTGATCAAGAAAGCCGCCGCCCGGGTCAACGACCGTAATGGCGACCTGCCCGCCGACATCGCCCGGCTGATCGAACAGGCTGCCGATGAAGTGCTCGCTGGCACCCACGACGATCAATTCCCGCTGGTGGTATGGCAGACCGGCAGCGGCACGCAAAGCAACATGAACGTCAACGAGGTGATTGCCGGGCGTGCCAACGAGCTGGCAGGCCAAGGCCGCGGCGGTAAGGCGCCGGTGCACCCCAACGACCACGTCAACCGCTCGCAAAGTTCCAACGACTGCTTCCCTACCGCCATGCACATCGCCGCCGTGCAAGCGGTGCACAACCAACTGCTGCCCGCGGTCGCCGAGCTGTCTTCCGGGCTGGCCGAGCTGTCAGCCCGCCATCACCAGTTGGTCAAAACCGGCCGCACACACATGATGGATGCCACGCCCATCACCTTCGGCCAGGAAGTTTCGGCGTTCGTCGCCCAGCTCGACTACGCCCAGCGCGCTATCCGCGCCACCTTGCCGGCGGTGTGCGAGTTGGCCCAGGGCGGTACGGCGGTGGGCACCGGGCTGAATGCCCCGCACGGGTTTGCCGAAGCCATCGCCGCAGAGCTGGCGGCGCTGTCGGGCCTGCCTTTCGTCACCGCGCCGAACAAGTTCGCCGCCCTCGCCGGGCACGAGCCACTCACCAGCCTGGCCGGTGCGCTCAAAACCTTGGCCGTGGCGCTGATGAAAATTGCCAACGACCTGCGCCTGCTCGGCTCCGGCCCGCGCGCCGGGCTTGCCGAAGTGCGCCTGCCGGCCAACGAGCCGGGCAGCTCGATCATGCCTGGCAAGGTCAACCCGACCCAGTGCGAGGCGTTGTCGATGCTGGCCTGCCAGGTGCTTGGCAACGATGCGGCGATTGCCTTTGCGGCAAGCCAGGGGCACCTGCAGTTGAACGTGTTCAAGCCGGTGATCATCCACAACCTGTTGCAGTCGATCACCTTGCTCGCCGATGGCTGCCGTAATTTCCAGGAGCATTGCGTGGCCGGCATCGAGCCCGACCCCGCGCAAATGGCCGCCCACCTGGAGCGCGGGTTGATGCTGGTAACGGCGCTGAACCCGCACATTGGTTATGACAAGGCAGCAGAAATCGCCAAGAAGGCTTACAACGAAGGCAAGACCCTGCGCGAGGCCGCACTTGCGCTCGGCTACCTGAGCAATGAGCAGTTCGATGAATGGGTAAGGCCGGAGAATATGCTCGCGCCGGGTGGCAAGGGCTGACCTGCGGTGCCGGGGCTGCTCTACGCGGTTGGTGTAGGAGCGGCCTTGTGTCGCGAACAGGGCCGTATAGCGGCCCCGGCGATATCAATGTGAAGCACAGATTTCAGGGGCGCTTCGCCCCCTTTCGCGACACAAGGCCGCTCCTACAGTGGCGCCATATTTCACCCAGCCCGCGCCGCCCTCGCCCGCCAGCCGGCCACAATCGACGGCCCAAGGGCAACCAAGGCCGAGCCGAGCACCACCGTCAACGCGCCGACATAGCCCAGCGCGTTGATGTCCTCGGCATGCACATAGTCAGGCCACAGCCAAGCCGCAATGGCCACGGCCACAAAGGTCACCAGCGGCGTCAAGGCAAGGGTCGCGCTGACCCGCGAAGCTTCCCAGTGCGCCAAGGCTTCGGCGAATGCGCCATAGGCCACCAGGGTATTCAGGCAGCACGCCAGCAGCAGCCAACCCTGCAACGGGCTCAGTTGCAACGCCTCCAACGGGTGTACCCACGGCGTCAGCAGGGCCGCACAGCCGATATAGATCACCATCATCACCTGCTGCGAGTTCCAGACCGTCAGCAGCTGCTTCTGGCTCAGCGCATAGAACACCCAGATGCTGGTGGCCAACACAACCGTCAGCACCCCGGTGGTGTAGGTACCGAGCGAGCCCAGCAACTCTGCCAGGCGCTGATTGAAGAACAGCCCGAAGCCCGCCAGCAACACCACCAGACCAATGCCTTGGCCGACGCTGAAACGCTCCTTGAACACAAACACGCTGGCCACCAGCAACAGCACCGGCCCCAGTTGCACCACCAGTTGTGCAGTGCCGGGGCTGAGCAGCTTGAGGCCGACCAGGTACAACACGTAGTTGCCCAAAAGCCCGAATATCGCCACCACCACCAAACCCTTGCGCTTGTGGCCCAGTGCGCTGAACGAGGGCAGCCGCCGATTGGCCGCAAGCCATACGAACAGCAATGTGCCAGACACCGTCAGGCGGTACCAGGTGACGGTCACCGGGTCCATCACTTGCAGCACCTGTTTGAGCTTGATGGGCAAGATGCCCCAGAGCAGCGCAGTCAGCAGGGCAAGCAGCAGGCCGAAGACCCAACGGCCAGAAGTGGTGTGCATGGTGTCCTCGATCAGGCCCGGGGTGGGGGTGACTTGATTCTAGGGGCTTGATGCAAGTTGCTGGGGAATGGATGCGGGAAAAGAATTCATTGGGTCATTCCTTGAAGGCATGGCCGCAACAAAACGTGGGAGCGGGCTTGCCCCGCGATGGCAGGAACATTGATCGCGGGGCAAGCCCGCTCCCACAAAGACCGCCCCCACAAGCCCGCGCACAGGCAGAACATCGCGGCCTACTTCTTGTCCTTGGCGAATGCCTCTTCCAGCGCCTGGTTGATGGTACGCAGCACTTTTACCCGCGCCCAGCGCTTGTCGTTGGCCTCAACCAGCGTCCAGGGTGCAATCTCGGTGCTGGTGCGGTCGACCATATCGCCCACCGCCTCGCTATACACATCCCACTTTTCGCGGTTGCGCCAGTCTTCCTCGGTGATTTTGTAGCGTTTGAACGGAATCTGCTCACGTTCCTCAAAGCGCTCAAGCTGGGTCTGCTGGTCGATCGACAACCAGAACTTCACCACCACAATGCCGGCATTGCGCAACTGCTCTTCGAAATCATTGATTTCGCCATAGGCACGCATCCAGTCCGCCGGCGTGCAAAACCCCTCGACCCGCTCCACCAGTACCCGGCCATACCAGGAGCGGTCAAAGATGGTGAACTTGCCGCGCGCCGGGATATGTCGCCAGAACCGCCACAGGTAAGGCTGCGCGCGCTCCTCTTCTGTGGGCGCGGCAATCGGCACGATGCGGTATTGGCGCGGGTCCAGCGCCGCCGCCACGCGGCGGATGGCGCCGCCCTTGCCGGCGGCATCGTTGCCTTCGAACACGGCCACCAGGGCGTGCTTGCGCATGTGCTTGTTGCGCAACAGGCCGGCCAGGCGCGCCTGCTCGGTGACCAGTTGTTCTTCGTAATCGCGTTTGTCCAGGCGCAGGGTCATGTCCAGCGCACCGAGCAGGCTCTTGTCGTCGATGCTGCGCCCCAGCGGCGCCACATTGCCTTCATGTTTGCGCGGTTTGTTGGCAAGCGCCGCCTGCAGGCTTTCGAGCAGGATGCGCCCCACCGCCAGGCTGCGGTAATGCGGGTCGACGCCCTCAACCACATGCCAGGGCGCATAGTCGCGGCTGGTGCGGCGCAGCACGCGCTCGCCAAAGCGCACGAAACGGTCGTAGGTTTCGGACTGCTGCCAGTCCAGCGGGCTGATGCGCCAGTTGTGCAGCGGGTCCTGCTTGAGGGCCTTGAGCCGCGCCTTCATCTGTTTTTTCGACAGGTGGAACCAGAACTTGATGATCAACGCGCCTTCATCGCAGAGCATTTGCTCCAGACGCTCGGCACCGGCAATCGCCTGGTCCAGCACGGCGTCCTTGAAGCGGCCATGCACGCGGCCTTCGAGCATCTGGCTGTACCAGTTGCCAAAGAACACGCCCATGCGCCCCTTCGGCGGCAGCGCGCGCCAGTAGCGCCAGGCCGGCGGGCGGGCGAGTTCTTCGTCGGTCTGCTGGTCGAAGGTGCGCACCTCGATCAGGCGCGGGTCCATCCATTCGTTGAGCAGCTTGACCGTCTCGCCCTTGCCGGCGCCTTCGATGCCGTTGATCAGCACGATCACCGGGAAACGCGACTGCTGCTTGAGCTCGTACTGGGCTTCGAGCAGTGCCTCGCGCAGGGCCGGCACCTCGGCTTCAAAGGTTTCCTTGTCGATGCTATGACCGATTTCGGCGGATTCGAACATGGATGGCTCCTTCACTGGATAACCAAGACTAGCGGAAATCCTGCCTGCCTGTAACGGCGTGGCGGCCCGCTTGCCCGGTAATCCTGGCAATGGCGTAAAATCGCCCATCCGCCGCTACCGAGCCTGCCATGTCCGCCCCACACGAATACGCCCAGATCGACTGGGACGACCACGGCCGCCCTTATTCCCGCCAGTACGACGACGTGTACTTCTCCAGGGAACAAGGCCTGGACGAAACCCTCTATGTGTTCATCGAGCAGAACCAGTTGCGCCAGCGCTTCGCCGCCCTGGCCGCCCATCAATGCCTGGTGATCGGCGAAACCGGGTTTGGTACCGGCATGAATTTTTTCTGCGCCTGGCAGCTGTTCGCCGAGCTTGCCCAGCCCGAGGCGCGCCTGCACTTCGTCAGCGTCGAGAAATACCCGCTGACCCGCGAAGACCTCACCCGCGCCACCCAACTGTGGCCGCACCTGGCCGCCTTCACCGAGCCGCTGCTGGCGCAGTACGTGGCGGTGCACCCCGGTTTTCAGCAGTTCAGCCTCGATGGCGGGCGCGTCACGCTGACGTTGATGATCGGCGATGCGCTTGAGCAACTGCCGCAGCTCGACGCACGCATCGATGCCTGGTTTCTCGACGGCTTTGCCCCGGCCAAGAACCCGGACATGTGGACCCCTGAGCTGTTCGCGCAACTGGCGCGGCTGTCGCACCCAGGCACCACGCTGGGCACCTTTACCACCACCGGCTGGGTGCGCCGCTCGTTGGTGGAGGCAGGCTTCAGCATGAAGAAAGTGCCGGGGCTTGGGAAAAAATGGGAAGTCATGCATGGGGTGTTCAGGGCTGAGCCCAGCCCGGCACCAGCCCCCTGGTACGCACGCCCCGCCGCCCTGCCCGGCCCGCGTGAGGCGCTGGTGATCGGCGCCGGCCTTGCCGGCAGCGCAACTGCGGCCAGCCTTGCCGCCCGTGGCTGGCAGGTCAGTGTGCTGGAACGCCACGCAGGCCCTGCGCAAGAGGCGTCCGGCAACCCGCAAGGGGTGCTCTACCTGAAGCTGTCTGCCCATGGCACGGCGCTGTCGCAGTTGATCCTCGCAGGCTTTGGCTACACCCGCCGCTGGCTGCACCGGCTGCAACGTGGCATCGACTGGGACGGTTGCGGCGTGCTGCAACTGGCCTTCGATGAACAAGAAGCGGCACGCCAGGGCAAACTCGCAGCGGCGTTCGACCCCAGCTTGCTGCATGTGCTGACCCAGGAAGAGGCGCAGACCCTTGCCGGTATCGGCCTGCCATCGGGTGGGTTGTTCTACCCCGAGGGCGGCTGGGCGCACCCGCCGGCACTTTGCCGGGCGCAGCTTGAGCACCCGCGTATCAGGCTGCTGAGCCACGCCAATGTGCTGGAGCTGCGCAAAGCCGGGGGGCTCTGGCAGGCCTGGGACGCCGGGCAATTGCTGGCCAGCGCGCCACTGGTGGTGCTGGCCGGTGCCGCCGATGTGCGCAGTTTTGCAGCCTGCGCGCAGTTGCCGCTCAAGCGCATTCGCGGGCAGATCACCCGCTTGCCAGCCACCCCTGCCAGCCGGGCGTTGAGCACGGTGGTGTGTGCCGAGGGCTATGTGGCGCCGCCACGGGGCGATGAGCACACGCTCGGTGCAAGTTTTGATTTCAGCAGCCAGCACACCGAACCGACCGTTGCCGAGCATCAGGGCAACTTGCGCTTGCTGGAGGAAATATCGGCAGACCTTGCCGGGCGCCTTGGCGCAGGTGAGCTGGACCCCGCTGTGCTTGAGGGGCGCGCGGCGTTCCGCTGCACCAGCCCGGATTACCTGCCGATTGTCGGGCCCCTGGCCGATGCCCAGGCGTTCGAGGCGGCCTTTGCTGCGCTGCGTAAAGATGCGCGGCAGGTGCCGCAGGTCGACTGCCCGTGGCTGGAGGGGCTGTATGTGAACACCGGCCATGGGTCGCGGGGGTTGGTGACAGCACCGTTGGCAGGGGAACTGATTGCCGCCTGGGTGACCGGGGAGCCGCTGCCGGTGCCGAGGGGCGTGGCTGAGGGCTGTCATCCGAACCGGTTTGGGCTGCGCAGGTTGATTCGCGGGAAATAGGGGCCTTGCTGGCCTCATCGCAGGCTGGCGCCAGCTCCCACAGGAATCTCGGCCCGGCCCTGATATTGCGGCTGCACGCGGTCTCTGTGGGAGCTGGCGATAGCCTGCGATGAGGCCAGTACAGGCTTTTGCAAAACCATGAACGCTCCCACGCCCGCCCGTCGTATATAACAGAATGATCTAAAACTCTCACAACCCACCCCGGTCCTTACCTAAGTGCGCCTATTTCAGGGCGCCCTTTCCCCAACGGCAAAACCGGTAAGGACTTATGTGCGGATTAGCAGGAGAGTTTCGTTTCACCCCCCTCGGCCAAGCGCCTCGCCCGGCGGACCTCGCCGCCGTGGAGCGCATCACCCACCATCTGGCGCCACGTGGCCCGGATGCCTGGGGCTTCCATAGCCAAGGGCCGATAGCCCTCGGCCACCGTCGGCTGAAGATCATGGATCTGTCCGACGGCTCGGCGCAGCCGATGGTCGACAACACCTTGGGCCTGTCGCTGGCGTTCAATGGGGCCATCTACAACTTCCCCGAACTGCGCCAGGAGCTGCTCGACCTGGGCTACTCGTTCTGGTCCGACGGCGACACCGAAGTGCTGCTCAAGGGTTATCACGCCTGGGGCGCCGCGCTGTTGCCCAAGCTCAACGGCATGTTCGCCCTGGCCATCTGGGAGCGCGACAACCAGCGCCTGTTCCTGGCCCGCGACCGCCTCGGCGTCAAGCCGCTGTACCTGTCGCGCAGCGGCGAACGCCTGCGCTTCGCCTCGACGCTGCCGGCGCTGCTCAAAGGCGGCGATATCGACCCGGTCATCGACCCGGTGGCACTCAACCACTACCTCAACTTCCACGCCGTGGTGCCCGCTCCGCGTACGCTGCTGGCCAACGTGCAAAAGCTCGAACCCGGCACCTGGATGCGCGTCGACCGCCACGGCGAAGTCGAGCAGCAGACCTGGTGGCAGTTGCAATACGGCCCTCGCGCCGATGAAAAGGACCTGGACCTCGAAGGCTGGACCACTCGTGTGCTCGACGCCACCCGTGACGCAGTGGCCATCCGCCAACGTGCGGCGGTAGATGTTGGCGTGCTGCTGTCTGGCGGCGTCGACTCGAGCCTGCTGGTCGGGTTGTTGCGCGAAGTTGGCGTGGAAGACCTGTCGACCTTCTCCATCGGCTTTGAAGATGCCGGCGGCGAACGCGGTGACGAGTTCCAGTACTCCGACCTGATCGCCCGCCACTACGGCACTCGCCACCACCAGTTGCGCATCGCCGAACACGAGATCATCGACCAGCTGCCGGCCGCCTTCCGCGCGATGAGCGAGCCGATGGTCAGCCATGACTGCATCGCCTTCTACCTGCTGTCGCGCGAAGTCGCCAAGCATTGCAAGGGCGTGCAGAGCGGCCAGGGTGCCGACGAGCTGTTTGCCGGTTACCACTGGTACCCCAAAGTCGACGGCGCCGACGATGCCTTTGGCGCCTACCGCGAGGCATTCTTCGACCGCAGCCATGCCGAATACCGCGAAACCGTGCAGGCACCGTGGCTACTGGACAACGACGCCGCTGGCGACTTCGTGCGCGAGCACTTCGCCCGCCCAGGTGCGCCGGATGCTGTGGACAAGGCGCTGCGCCTGGATAGCACAGTGATGCTGGTCGACGACCCGGTCAAACGTGTCGACAACATGACCATGGCTTGGGGCCTTGAAGCGCGCACGCCGTTCCTCGACTACCGCCTGGTTGAGCTGTCGGCGCGCATTCCGGCGCGCTTCAAGCTGCCCGATGGCGGCAAGCAGGTGCTCAAGCAGGCCGCGCGCCGGGTCATCCCGCATGAGGTGATCGACCGCAAGAAGGGCTATTTCCCGGTGCCCGGGCTCAAGCACCTCGAAGGTGCCACCCTTGGCTGGGTACGCGATCTGCTGACTGACCCGAGCCAGGACCGTGGCCTGTTCAACCCGGCCATGCTCGACCGACTGCTGAGCAACCCCCACGGCCAGCTCACCCCACTGCGCGGCTCCAAGCTGTGGCAGTTGGCGGCCCTGAACCTGTGGCTCAGCGAACAAGGAATCTGATCGATGAAAGCCCACGAAATCGCCTACGGCCAGCGCCTTCTGCGCGGCCAGGCGCCCTCCTACGAGCGTCTGCAGGCGCGCCTGGCCGGTGACGGCAGCGAGCCGCACGACCAGCCGCGTGCCGTGCACTGCGGCTGGGGCCGGCTGCTGATCGGGCACACCTACCCAGACCCGGTATGCCTGGCCGAAGCGCTGCTTGAGGAACGCCCCGGCGAACGTGATATCGCGCTCTACGTGGCGGCGCCGCAACAGGTGCTGGCCCAGGCACCGCAACAGTTGTTTCTGGACCCCTCCGACACCCTGCGCCTGTGGTTTACCGACTACCGCCCGGCGCAGCGGGTGTTTCGCGGGTTTCGTATCCGCCGTGCGCAGACGGCCGCCGACTGGCAAGCCATCAACACCTTGTACCAGGCCCGCGGCATGCTGCCGGTCGACGCCGACCTGCTGACCCCGCGCCACCTCGGTGGCCCGGTGTACTGGCTGGCCGAGGACGAAGACACCCATGCAGTGATCGGCAGCGTCATGGGGTTGAACCACAGCAAGGCCTTCGACGACCCCGAGCACGGTTGCAGCCTGTGGTGCCTGGCGGTAGACCCGCACTGCACCCGCCCAGGCGTGGGTGAAGTGCTGGTGCGTCATCTGATCGAGCACTTCATGAGCCGCGAGCTGGCCTACCTGGATCTGTCGGTACTGCACGACAACCGCCAGGCCAAGCGCCTGTACCACAAGCTGGGTTTTCGCAACCTGCCGACCTTTGCGGTCAAGCGCAAGAATGGCATCAACCAGCCGCTGTTCCTCGGCCCGGGGCCTGAAGCGGAGCTCAACCCGTACGCGCGCATCATCGTTGACGAAGCCTTGCGCCGGGGCATCGACGTGCAGGTCGACGACGCCACTGCCGGGCTGTTCACCCTGAGCCTGGGTGGGCGGCGAATCCGCTGCCGCGAGTCGCTCAGCGACCTCACCACCGCCGTGACCATGACCCTGTGCCAGGACAAGCGCCTGACCCGCAAGGTGCTGGACCAGGCTGGTTTGCAAGTGCCGGCGCAACAACTGGCGAGCAATGCCGATGACAACCTGGCGTTTCTCGACGAGCACGGCGCGGTGGTGGTCAAGCCGGTGGACGGTGAACAGGGCCAGGGGGTGGCGGTGAATCTCACCTGCATCGACGAACTTGGCCGTGCCGTGGAGCACGCCCGGCAGTTCGATAGCCGGGTGCTGCTGGAAAGCTTCCACCCGGGCCTTGACCTGCGCATCGTGGTGATCGGTTTTGAAGTGGTGGCCGCTGCGGTGCGCCACCCGGCCCAGGTGATCGGGGATGGCAAGCACAGCATTCGCGAGCTGATCGAGGCGCAGAGCCGGCGGCGCATGGCGGCCACCGGTGGCGAAAGCCGCATTCCGCTGGACGATGAAACCGAGCGCACGCTCAAGGGCGCAGGCTTTGGTTACGCCGACATCCTGCCTGCCGGTGAGCGCCTGGCCGTTCGCCGCACCGCCAACCTGCACACCGGTGGCACCCTTGAGGACGTCACCGAGCGCCTGCACCCGGTGCTGGCCGACGCCGCCGTGCGTGCGGCACGGGCGCTGGAAATACCGGTGGTCGGGCTGGACTTCATGGTCAGCGATGCGCAGAGCCCGGACTACGTGATCATCGAAGCCAACGAACGTGCAGGCCTGGCCAACCACGAGCCGCAACCGACAGCCGAG
Organism: Pseudomonas sp. SWRI51; assembly: GCF_014268825.1. Taxonomy (NCBI): domain Bacteria; kingdom Pseudomonadati; phylum Pseudomonadota; class Gammaproteobacteria; order Pseudomonadales; family Pseudomonadaceae; genus Pseudomonas; species Pseudomonas sp. SWRI51. The sequence continues at coordinate 18,227 of NZ_JABWRG010000073.1, forward strand.
CGCTTCATCGACCTGCTGTTCCCCCATAGCCGAGCACCGGGGGCCTGATTTGCCTGACCGGGCCTCATCGCAGGCTGCCGCCAGCTCCCACAGGGATCTGCGCCACACCTCAATACTGGGGCTGTGCGCGGTTTCTGTGGGAGCTGGCGCCAGCCTGCGATGGGCCGCACCGCGGCCCCCATTCACCCCACCATGTGCTCAATCGAGGAGTCCCTATGCCTGAACGACACCCCGAACCCGATCTGGACTACATGAAAAAAGTCCTGCTGGAGATGCTCGCCATCCCCAGCCCCACCGGCTTCACCGACACCATCGTGCGCTACGTCGCCGAACGCCTAGACGAGCTGGGCATCCCCTTCGAGCTGACCCGGCGCGGCACCATCCGCGCCACCCTCAAGGGCCAACGCAGCTCCCCGGACCGCGCCGTCTCGGCGCACCTGGACACCATCGGCGCCAGCGTGCGGCAGTTGCAGGACAACGGCCGGCTGGCACTGGCGCCGGTAGGCTGCTGGTCGAGCCGCTTCGCCGAGGGCAGCCGGGTCAGCGTCTTCACCGACACCGGCGTACTGCGCGGCAGCGTGCTGCCACTGATGGCCAGCGGGCATGCGTTCAACACCGCAATCGACCAGATGCCCGTGAGCTGGGACCACGTCGAGGTGCGCCTGGATGCCTACTGCACCAACCGCGCCGATTGTGAGGCGCTGGGCATTGGTATTGGTGACTTCGTGGCCTTCGACCCGTTGCCGGAGTTCACCGACAGCGGCCATATCAGCGCCCGCCACCTGGATGACAAAGCCGGCGTGGCTGCGCTGCTGGCGGCCCTCAAGGCCGTGGTCGAAAGTGGCCAGCAACCGCTGATCGACTGCCACCCGCTGTTCACCATCACCGAAGAAACCGGCTCTGGTGCCGCAGGCGCCCTGCCTTGGGACGTCAGTGAATTCGTCGGCATCGACATCGCCCCAGTGGCCCCCGGCCAGTCGTCCAGTGAACATGCAGTGAGCGTGGCCATGCAGGACTCCTCCGGCCCCTATGACTACCACCTGTCCCGGCACCTGCTCAAACTTGCCGCCGACCAGGAACTGCCGGTACGCCGCGACCTGTTCCGCTACTACTTCAGCGACGCCCACTCGGCAGTCACTGCAGGCCACGACATCCGCACCGCGCTGGTGGCGTTCGGTTGCGATGCCACCCATGGCTACGAACGCACCCATATCGACAGCCTGGCGGCCTTGAGCCGGCTGCTGTGCGGCTACCTGCTGAGCCCGCCGGTGTTTGCCAGCGACTCGCACCCGGCCAATGCGTCGCTTGAGCGCTTCAGCCACCAGTTGGAGCACGACGCGCAAATGGAAAGCGATACACGGGTGCCGCCCGTCGACAGCCTGGTGGGCAACAAAGAGTGAAGTGAGCGGCGTGCGTGCTGCACGTACGCCGCGCTTCGCGTAGCATCGAGCAACCTTTGCCGAGACCCTCACCACCACCATGCTGATCCCCTACGACCAACTCGAAGCCGAAACCCTCACCCGCCTGATCGAGGACTTCGTCACCCGCGATGGCACCGACAACGGTGATGACACGCCGCTTGAAACCCGCGTGCTGCGCGTGCGCCAGGCGCTAGCCAAGGGCCAGGCATTCATCCTGTTCGATATGGAAAGCCAGCAGTGCCAATTGCTGGCCAAGCACGATGTGCCTCGGGAACTGCTGGGCTGACCGCCTAGCTTTCGCCCTCGCGCCGTTGCTGCTCCTTGATGCGCCGATACACCTCAGAGCGATGCACCTGCACATCACGCGGGGCGGTGATACCCAGGCGCACCTGGCCGTTGTCCAGCGCCACGACCTGAATCCTGATGTGCTCGCTGATGAGGATGACCTCGCCGACTTCACGTCCGATTACCAGCATGCTCCGTACCTCCACAACAGGAAAAATCGGAGCCTGCTACATGGCACTTCGCCTCTACAATCCTCTGCGGGCGAAATAGACCAAGCCTACAACTAAGGGTAAATATTCCTACACACCGCAACAGTTAGCTCAATTTGTCGGTTTGCGTGCCTTGGCGCGCATCTTCTGCGCCATATCGGCCATCTCGTCATACAGTTTCTCAGGCGCCTGGCACTTCAGTTGCCAGGCCTGGCGCCCCGCTTCGTGGGGCAGAATCAAAAATTCACCCGCCTCGACCTGGCGGTGAATGTGCTCGGCAATGTCCGCAGCGCTAATGGGCGAGCCTTCCAGCAACTTGCCAACCTGCGCCTTCATGGCAGGGTTCGGCCCCCTGAACGAATCCAGCAGGTTGGTCTGGAAGAACGACGGGCACACCACGTGCACCGCCACCTCGACTTGGCGCAGTTCCACCAGCAGGCTTTCCGACAGCGCCAGCACTCCGGCCTTGGCCACGTTGTAGTTGCTCATGCCCGGCCCCTGCATCAGCGCGGCCATGGAGGCAATGTTGATAATCCGCCCGCGGCTGCGCTCAAGCAGCGGCAAGAACGCCTTGCAGCCTTTGACCACGCCCATCAGGTTGACCGCGATCTGCCAGTCCCAATCCTCCAGCGACAGCTCGGCGAAAAACCCGCCAGAGGCCACGCCGGCATTGTTGACGATCACATCGCAGCCGCCAAAGCGTTCCTCGCAGGCCTGGGCCAGCGCGGTCAGCTGGCTGTAGTCGCGTACATCGCAGCGCTGCACGAAGCCGTCGCCACCAGCTGCACGTACCAGGTCCAGGGTTTCTCGAAGGCCGGCCTCGTTGACGTCGGCCAGCGCCACTTGCCAGCCATCACGAGCCCAGCGCACGGCAATCTCGCGGCCCAGGCCCGACCCGGCCCCGGTGATTATCATTCGGTTATGCATGGGTGCAGCCCGGTTGTTGTGGGAATCGCTGGAGTCTAGCCAGACTTCAGGGGCGCCAGGTGCGGCATCAGGAGGGTGAATATAGGGGTATCGCAGCCGTGCACAGCGAAACGGCAACAACAGGCGAATATCGATGGAATCTTTGCTCACCCGCACCGGTCGGAATCTGTAAGCGGCTGGCAACGCCCAGCGCTTGACCCTCAATCACGCAAGGATTCCGCCATGACCACGATCCTCATCATCATCCTCATCCTGCTGCTGGTCGGTGGCTTACCGGTCTTCCCTCACTCCCGTTCATGGGGCTATGGCCCGTCGGGTATCATCGGTGTGGTGCTGGTGGTGCTGCTGATCCTGGTGTTGCTGGGCCGCATATAGGCCTGCAGTCATCGCGCTAACGAAAACGCCCCGCATCTGCGGGGCGTTTTCAGTTCAGCTCAACCTCAAGCGATCAGTGGGAAACCGCGCCGCTGGCGCCAAGACCGGTCTGCGAACGGACGAACTGCGGGTAGAACAGTGCGCGCTCGTTTTCGGCTGCCTTGGACTTGTCGGTGACCGAGAAGAACCAGATACCGACGAAGGCGATCAGCATGGAGAACAGCGCCGGGTACTCGTACGGGTAGATGGCTTTCTCGTGGCCGAGGATCTGCACCCAGATGGTCGGGCCGAGGACCATCAGGCCCACCGCGCTGACCAGCCCCAGCCAGCCGCCGATCATGGCACCACGGGTGGTGAGTTTCTTCCAGTACATCGAGAGCAGCAGTACCGGGAAGTTGCAGCTCGCCGCGATGGAGAACGCCAGGCCCACCATGAACGCGATGTTCTGCTTCTCGAAGAGGATGCCCAGGCCGATCGCCAGCACGCCCAGGGCGATGGTGGTGATCTTCGATACGCGGATCTCGTCCTTGTCGTTGGCCTTGCCCTTGCGCCATACGCTGGCATAAAGGTCGTGGGACACCGCCGAGGCACCTGCCAGGGTCAGGCCGGCAACCACTGCCAGGATGGTGGCAAAGGCCACTGCCGAGATGAAGCCAAGGAAGATACTGCCGCCCACGGCATCGGCCAGGTGCACCGCCGCCATGTTGTTGCCGCCCAGCAGGGCGCCGGCAGCGTCCTTGAAGTCTGGGTTGGTGCTGACCAGCAGGATCGCGCCGAAGCCGATGATGAAGGTCAGGATGTAGAAGTAGCCGATGAAGCCAGTGGCGTACAGCACGCTCTTGCGCGCTTCCTTGGCATCACTGACGGTGAAGAAGCGCATCAGGATGTGTGGCAGGCCAGCGGTACCGAACATCAGCGCCAGGCCCAGGGAGAACGCCGAGATCGGGTCTTTGACCAGACCGCCCGGGCTCATGATGGCCTCGCCTTTGCTGTGCACCTTGATGGCTTCGGAGAACAGGGTGTTGAAGTCGAAGCCTACGTGTTTCATCACCATCAGTGCCATGAAGCTGGCACCAGACAGCAACAGCACGGCTTTGATGATCTGCACCCAAGTGGTGGCCAGCATGCCGCCGAACAGCACGTACATGCACATCAGGATGCCCACCAGGATCACCGCAACGTGGTAGTCCAGGCCGAACAGCAGCTGGATCAGCTTGCCGGCACCGACCATCTGCGCGATCAGGTAGAACGCCACCACCACCAGCGAGCCGGAGGCCGACAGGGTGCGGATTTCTTTCTGCCCAAGGCGGTAGGAGGCAACGTCGGCGAAGGTGTACTTGCCGAGGTTACGCAGGCGTTCGGCGATCAGGAACAGAATGATCGGCCAGCCGACCAAGAAACCGATGGAGTAGATCAGGCCGTCATAGCCCGAGGTGAACACCAGCGCGGAAATACCCAGGAACGAGGCCGCCGACATGTAGTCGCCGGCAATCGCCAGGCCGTTCTGGAAACCGGTAATACGGCCGCCTGCTGCATAGTAGTCAGAGGCCGATTTGTTGCGCTTCGAGGCCCAGTAGGTAATCCCCAGGGTAAAAGCCACAAAAGCGACGAACATGGCGATGGCGGCAACGTTCAGCGGCTGCTTGTGCACTTCGCCGGTGAGCGCATCAGCGGCCCACACAGCGGGGGCAAAGGCCCCGCAGGCCAGGACGGCCAGGGTTTTGGCGTGTCGGATCATTGTTTGGCCTCCTCGAGAATGGCCTTGTTCAGCTCGTCGAACTCGCCGTTGGCGCGACGCACGTAGATGGCGGTGAGCACAAAGGCCGAGATGATCAGGCCAACGCCCAGGGGAATGCCCCAGGTGATCGACGAATCAGGGCTGAGCTTGGTGCCAAGCAGGTGCGGACCATAGGCGATGAGGAGGATGAAACCACTGTAGAGGCCGAGCATGATTGCCGAGAGAATCCAGGCAAAACGCTCGCGCTTGCTGACCAGTTCCTTGAAGCGCGGACTGTTCTGTATCGAGAGGTAAATGCTGTCGTTCATTGTTTTTGTCCTAGCAGCACAGATTAGGGAGAACCCGACTCCACTTTATGCTGCCGTACAACGCCAACCAGACGACCTTAGTCTTAGATGCAACGGTGTTTTGCAGATTGCGTAACAAAAGTTCACATGCATCGCGGGGCAAGCCCGCTCCCACGAGGCCGAACAACTGCGAAAAACCCTAAAAGTACAAGGGGCAAGCAGCGCCCCCAAAAGCCACACAGGCCTCGTGGGAGCGGGCTTGCCCCGCGATGAGTCTTTGAATGCTGCCGGTTACTTACCCGTCCACTCCTTGACCCGCTCCGGGTGCTTGGCAACCCAGTCTTCAGCGGCTTTTTCAGGCTTGGCGCCTTCCTGGATGGCCAGCATCACTTCGCCGATCTCATCCTTGGACTGCCAGCTGAACTTCTTCAGGAACTCGGCAACTTCCGGGGCTTTGGTCGCCAGTTCCTTACTGCCGATGCTGTTTACGGTTTCAGCAGCGCCATAGACGCCTTTAGGGTCTTCGAGGAACTTGAGCTTCCACTTGGCGAACATCCAGTGCGGCACCCAGCCGGTAACGGCAATGGACTGCTGCTTGGCATAGGCGCGGCCCAGTTCGGCAGTCATTGCAGCGCCGGAGCTGGCCTGGAGTTTGTAACCGGTGAGGTCGTAGTCCTTGATGGCTTGTTCAGTCTTGATCATTACACCGGAGCCGGCATCGATGCCGACCAGCTTCTGTTTGAAGCTGGTATCGGTTTTCAAGTCTGCAATGCTGTTGGCCTTGACGTATTCGGGGACGATCAGGCCGATCTTGGCGTCTTTGAAGTTGGGGCCGTAGTCGACCACGTTGTCTTTGTTCTTGGCCCAGTACTCGCCGTGGGTAACCGGCAGCCAGGCGGAGAGCATGGCATCGAGTTTGCCCGTGGCAACGCCTTGCCACATGATGCCGGTGGCCACCGCCTGCAACTTGACGTCGTAGCCGAGTTTCTGCTTGATCACTACGGCGGCTACGTTGGTGGTGGCGACACTGTCCGACCAACCATCCACATAACCGATGCTAACTTCTTTGGCCATTGCTTGCGCAGTGCTCATGGCCAATACCAGGGCAGTACTTACGCCCAGGAAACGTCGCTTATTCATCAAAGCATCCCCTCGTCAGGTCTTGGAGATTGCATCATCGACCTGCCAAGGCGTGCGACCTGCTCTGTCAGCGACCTCCAGCGTACGATCAACGACAGCACTGTGCCATTAGCGCCATCTGGCCGCCGATGCCTGCGCGATCCTTGCATGCCAAAGGCTTGGCGCCGGGCTACTATCACAGGCTTTGGCTGGCCACGGCCAAGCTTTTCACCGAATCAGACGATGGACCGCCCGATGCCTCGCCCTCTTTACCTGCTCTGCTGCCTGCTCGCGCTCACCGGCCTCGCGGCCCTCTGGTATGGCCTGGGCAAACCAGTGCACCTGCCCGATGCCGCCAGCCCCACGCACAAGCTGCAATGCGCCTCCTATACCCCATTCGACAAGGACCAGTCGCCGTTCGACCAGCCGTTTCGCCTGCGCCCGGCACGCATGGACGCCGACCTCGCGTTGCTGGCCGAGCGTTTCGAGTGTATGCGCACCTACTCGCAGACCGGCCTTGAAGCCATCCCGGCGCTGGCGCGCAAGCATGGCCTGAAAGTGATGCTGGGGGCGTGGGTCAATGCCAACCCGGTCGACACCGACAAGGAAATCGCGCTGTTGATCGACGCCGCCAACGCCAACCCGGATGTGGTCAGCGCGGTGATCGTCGGCAACGAGTCGCTGCTGCGCAAAGAGGTCACCGGCGAGCGCCTGGCGCAGTTGATCAAGCGGGTCAAAGGCCAGGTAAAGGTGCCGGTGACCTACGCCGATGTCTGGGAATTCTGGCTGCAGCACCCGCAGGTAGCACCTGAAGTGGACTTTCTGACCATCCACTTGCTGCCGTACTGGGAAGATGACCCACGTGGCATAGACGCGGCCTTGGCGCATGTTGCCGAGGTGCGCGAGGTATTCGGCAAGCGCTTTGCCCCCAAGGACATCCTGATTGGCGAGACGGGCTGGCCGAGTGAAGGCCGCCAACGTGAAACCGCGGTGCCCAGCCGGGTCAACGAAGCGCGGTTCATCCGCGGCTTCGTTGCCATGGCCGAGACCAACGGCTGGCGCTACAACCTGATCGAAGCCTTCGACCAGCCATGGAAACGCGCCAGCGAAGGTGCGGTGGGTGGTTATTGGGGGCTGTACGACGCGGATCGGCACGACAAGGGCGTGCTCGAAGGCCCAGTGAGCAACCTGGCGTTGTGGCCGCAGTGGTTGCTGGCCTCGGGGCTGCTGTGGCTGGCGACCTTGATTTTCGCCGGGCGCCCGGCCGATAGCCGCGCGGCGCTGCTGTTGCCGCTGCTGGCGGCGCTGGGCGCAGCCAGCCTGGGCCTGTGGGGCGAGTTGGCGCGCCTGAACGCACGTTTTGCCGGCGAGTGGCTATGGGCCGCGCTGCTGGCCGGGCTCAACCTGCTGGTGCTGGCCCACGGCGCGCTAGCCCTGGCCCAGCGCGAGGGTTGGCGGCAGCGGGCATTCGCCTGGTTGCAGGGGCATGCCGGCAAGTGGCTGTTGGCAGCGGGGTTCGCGGCGGCGGTGAGCATGCTGGCGATGGTCTTCGACCCGCGCTACCGCAGTTTCCCCAGTGCTGCACTGCTGTTGCCGGCGCTGGTGTATGCGGTACGGCCAGTGCGGGCGCGGCGTGCCGAGGTGGCCTTGCTGGCGTTGATCGTTGGCGCCGGGGTGGCGCCACAGCTGTATCAGGAAGGGTTGAGCAACCAGCAAGCGTGGGGCTGGGCGCTGGTCAGCGTGCTGATGGTGGCCGCGCTATGGCGCAGCTTGCGCATGCGCACCGCCAGTTGAACCAGCCCCACACGCTATCGTGGGAGATCACCCAGCCCTTCCGGGCTGCGCTGCCGCGCAGAGAACTGGGCAACGTGGGAGCGGGCTTGCCCCGCGATGC